>DATMVI010000226.1:0-3116 GCA_035563275.1 Pyrinomonadaceae bacterium | reverse complement strand
CCGCGCCCGCCGCCGCGGTTGCCGCCTCCTCCCTGCACCGGCGGCGCGGCCGACGCGCGGCTTGCGCCCGGCGCGTCGCCGAAGCTGATCTGGCGGCTCACGCGGAGGTTGAAGGAGATGAAGCCGGGGCCTTCGCCGTGGTTGCGCGGGATGATGGTCTGGCCCGGCTTGGGGTTGGTGTCGAAATCGCCCCACGGCGTGCGCCGCAGGTCGGCCGCGGTAGTCCGCGAGTCGGCGAAGGCCGGGCGGTCGTTGACGATGCCGTCGCCGTTGCGGTCGAAGCCGGTCGTGATGTTGAAGGGCGTGCCCGTGCGCGCGATGACGATGGGGTTGAGCACGAGTTGGAGGAAGGGCACGCCGAGCGAGCCGCCGAAGTTGAAACGGTGGCGCGCGTCCCAGAAGGTGCGCCCGTACTCGTTGCCCGCGTCGTACTGGTCGGCGGGGAAGCCGAACGGGCCGTCGGTGTCGCCCTCGGCCTTGCCCCAGTTGTAGTTGGCGAAGACGGAGAAGCCGCGGTTGATCTGGTTGCGGACGCCGACGTTGATCTGCCGCAGGTTCTGCGTCCCCGAAGTCTCGAACTGGTAAACGTCGCCCGCGCCCGGCGTGGGCCTGACGAAGTCGCCCTCGGCGTCTTCGAGCGGGAGGCCGCCGGGGCCCGTGAGCGGCGCGTTGACGTTGCGCGAGCGCAGGGTGTGGCGCGTCAGGTGCGCCATCAGGAAGCCGTAGACGGTGAACCTCTTCGGCAACTGACGCTCGAAGATGAGGCCCCACGAGTACGAGTACGGCGCTTGCAGGTCTGCGGCCAGACGCCGCGTCACCTGCGGCAGCGCGAAGCCGGCCAGCTCCTCGACCGTCGGCGCGTTCGCCACGGCACCCGCCTCGGTGAAGAGCGCGCCGGTCAGAACCGCCGGGTCGGTGACGACGAACTGCCGCTGGCTGAGGCCGTCGAAGCGCCGCTCCTGAAGCGAGAGGCTCTCGGCGACGCGGTCGTAGAAGATGCCGAAGCCGAAGCGCACGACGGTCTTGGGCGTCTGCCGCCCGCCGCCGTCCGGCGCCCACGCGACGTAGACGCGCGGGGCGAAGTTGAGGCGGCTGCCGATGTTCGACTGAACCTCGTAGCGCAGCCCGGCGCCGACGGTCAGGTTCTGCCGCAGCTTCCAGTCGTCCTGCACGAAGCCGCCAAAGTCCACCTGACTGATCTCGGCCAGAGGCTCGCCGCCGCTCAGCGAGAAGAGCGTCGGGCCGAAGCCGAGTTGCGAGGCCGTCAGTTCGCCGCGGTTCGAGGGCAGGCCGTCGCGGCCGAAGGCCACGGTGCGGCGGAAGCGTTCGAGGCTGGTGATCTGGACGAAGACGGGCTGTCCGCCGTCGAAGACGACTTCGTCGTTCCCGTCGAGCGCCGCGACGAGGCCGCCGCCGAAGGTGTAAGTGCCGTTGAAGTTGTTCTCGGAGAAGTCGGAGAGGCGCACGCCGCGCAGCCGCCCGCCGAACTTGACCGAGTGCGTGCCGCGCGCGAGGGTGGTCGTGTTGGTGACCTCCCAGCGGCGGTCGTGGCTGAAGGAGTCGCCGACGCTGGCCCCGCCCGCGGAGAAGGATTCGAGGACGTTGACGGCCGTCGCGGAGCCGAGCGCCGTCTGCTCGCTGCGGTTGTCTATGAACTGGAAGCGCGTCTCGTTGACGGCCGAGGCGTTCAGCACGGCCGTCTCGGTGAGCTGCACGGTGTGCGAGCGGCGCGCGGTGTCGAAGGCTCGCTCGGGCAGCGAGAAGCTCTGCACGCCCTGATTCTCGCGCTCGTCGCGGAAGAAGCTGTAGCGGCCGACGAGCGTGTGGTTCTGGTTGATCTGGTAGTCGAGGCGCGGGTTGACGTTGAAGCGGCGGACGGGCGTGAGCACCGTCGCGATGACGGACTCGGGCGCGCCGGCGGGGCCGAGGCGGACGGCGTTGACGATGTCGTTGTCATCCGTCACGCCGCTGTCGAGGTCGAAGAAGAACGAGGCCTTCCTCGGGACGATGGTGCCGGAGAGGTTGCCGCCGAACTGCCGGTACTGGAAGTCGGCGCGGCGCGTGGCGAACGGGTTGCGGGCGTTGAGGCTCTCGTCGGTGAAGGTCGAGTAGAAGCTGCCGCGGAGTTTGTCGGTGCCGGGGCGCGTGAGAATCTGGATGCCGCCGAAGCCGGGCTGGTCGCGCTCGGCCGCGAGCGGGTTCTCGTTGACGCGCACCTCGCGGATCGAGTCCTTCGGCGGGATGCGCCCGCCCTCGAAGCCGTCGATGGTGATCTGCCCGCCGTTGGGGCCGGCGGCCGGGCCGGCCAGAGCTTCGAGCGCCGCGGCCAGCTCTTCGGGGTCGTCCGGCAGCGCTTCGAGGTCGCTGCCCTTGAGGACGAGCGAGCCGGCGCTGTCGGCGTTGTCCACATTGAGCGGCCCCTCGGCGGCGACCTCGACCTCCTCTTTGGCGAGGACGACGCCGAGCGTGATGTTTAGTTCGGCGCGGCCGGCGCGACCTCGACCTCGCCGTTCTCGTAGAGCGCGAAGCCGGACGAGACGGCGCGCACGGTGTAGCGGCCGGGCGCGAGGCCGGCGAAGGCGTAGCGGCCGTCCTCGCCGGTCGTCGCCGTGCGCTCGCGCCCCGCGGCGTCCACGGCCGTCACGGTCGCGCCGATGATGACGCCGCCGAACTCGTCCGTCACCTGCCCGCGCAGAGCGCCCGACGCCGCCGCCTGCCGCGCCGACACCGGCGCGCACAAGGCCGCCAGCGCCAGCGTTACGAGCAGAGCCCCGGCGATGCCCTTCAGTGTGAACTTCATAATCGAGTCCTTCAATCAGTCGTGGGTCGCCGGTCGCCGGTTTTTGTCTTCGCCGACGACCTCATTTCTTAAGGCTGTCCGATGCCGAAGCCGAAGTTAATCTGGCCCGCGGCGGCCGTGATCTGGCCGACGCCGCCGCCGGGGCGGCCGCCCTGCCGCTGCGACATCATGGCGACGAGCGGCTCGATGCCGGCGACGAGCTGAATCGCCGTCACGCGCGTCGGGTCGGCCCCGACCGTGCTGGAGACGACCACCATCTGCCCGGCCTTCAACTCGGCGAGCGAGAGCGCGGGCAGGTTCTCGATCATGCGCTGGA
>DATMVI010000225.1:0-7668 GCA_035563275.1 Pyrinomonadaceae bacterium | reverse complement strand
CCATCGACGCGACCTGCGGGGCCGCGAGGGAGGGCGCGACTGGGGGCGTGTGGGTGCCGATCGGGCGGCCGGTGGCGAACACGCGCTGCTACGTGGTGGGGCGGTGGGGGGAGTTGGCGCCGGAGGGTGCGGCCGGGGAGTTGTACGTGGGCGGGGCGCAGGTGGCGCGCGGGTACTGGAACCGGCCGGGGCTGACGGCCGAGCGGTTCGTGCCCGACCCTTACGGGGGCGAGCCGGGTGCGCGGTTGTACCGTACGGGCGACGTGGTGAGGTACTTGGCGGGCGGGGTGCTCGACTTCGTGGGGCGGTGTGACCAGCAGGTGAAACTTCGCGGGCACCGGGTGGAGTTGGGCGAGGTGGAGGCGGCGCTGTGCGAGCACCCGCGCGTGCGCGAGTGCGCGGCGGCGGTGACGGGCGAGGGCGAGCGTAGGCGGCTCGTCGCCTACGTGGTGGCGCGGGGCGAGGGCGGCGAAGGCGGGAGGCGTAACGGGGGCGAGGCCGGCGGGGGGGGGCCGGATGCCGCGGAGTTGCGGCGGTTCCTGTCGGGGCGTCTGCCGGGGCAGATGGTGCCGTCGCAGTTCGTCACCCTCGACGCGCTGCCGCTGACGCCTAACGGCAAGGTTGACCGCCGCGCCCTGCCGGAGCCGGGCGAGCTTGGGCGCGGGGAGAGTCTCGTTATGGCGCGCAACGCTGTGGAGCTTCGTCTGACGCGCGTGTGGGAAGAAGTTCTGGGCGTGAGGCCGGTCGGCATCAAGGACGATTTCTTCCAGTCGGGCGGCCACTCGCTGCTCGCCGTCCGGTTGGTCACCCGAATCGAACAGGCGTTCGGCAAGCAACTCCCGCTCTCCGTCCTCTACCGCGGCGCGACCGTCGAAGACATGGCCGTCCTCCTCGGGCGTGAGGCCGGGGCGGGGCGGGGCTCGCTCGTCAGGCTTCAGGAGGGCGGGCCCGCCGCGCCATTCTGCTGCGTCCACCCGGCGGGCGGGAACGTCTTCTGCTACGTCGAGCTGGCGAGGCGCTTCGGGACGGAGCGGCCGTTCTACGGACTTCAGGCGCGGGGGCTCGACGGCGGGGCGCCTCACACGCGCGTCGAGGAGATGGCCGCCCACTACGTCGGGGAACTGCGCGCCGTCCAGCCCGAGGGGCCGTACCTGCTCGGCGGCTGGTCTTTCGGCGGCGTCGTGGCCTTCGAGATGGCCCGGCAACTCCGGGAGCGCGGGCAGCGCGTGTCGCTGCTCGCCCTGCTCGACTCCTTCGTGCCGAGGCCCGCGGCCGACGGCAGGGGCGACGAGGCGGCGCGGCTGTTGAGCTTCGCGCGGCACGTCGGGCTCAGCCCGGAACGCCTGCACGTCTCGCGCGAGCGGATCGAACGGCTCGACCGGGACGAGCGCCTCGGCCACGTCCTTGAGTTGGCGAAGGCCGCAGACCTCCTGCCGCCCGACATCGAGCGCGCGCACGTCTCCCGCCTCTGGGAGGTCTTCGAGGCCAACCTCGTCGCCGCGCGCGACTACGTGCCGCGGCCCTACGCCGGGCGGGTCACGCTCGTCAGGGCCGGCGCGAACGCGGCCGGCAGGGATCAGGCCGGCGAGTGGGCGCCGCTGGCCCGCGGGGGTCTGGAAGTCCTGACCGTGCCCGGAGACCACTTCAGCTTCGTACGCGAGCCGCACGCCGGGGCGCTGGCCGAAGCGCTGAGGGCGTGCCTCGAACGGGCCCGCGAGGTGTAAGCAGACATGAAGCTCCTACGATTTCTCCTGAGGTATTCGCGCGAGGTTAAATATTCGCGGGGCGTGCTCGCCGTCACCATCCTGACGGGCGTCGCTGGCGGCCTCGTCAGCACGGCCCTCCTCGCCCTCATCAACTCGGCGCTCGGGAGCGCGGGTGAGGCGCCGCCCGAGCTCGTCGCGGGCTTCGTCGCGCTCTGCGTCGTCCTCCCCGTCCTGCGGTTCGTCCCCGAGGTGCTGCTGCTGCGCCTGACGCAGGGCGCGATGTACGACCTCCGCCTCCAGCTCTGCCGGCGCATCCTCTCGGCCCCGCTGCGGCAGCTCGAAGACCTGAAGCCGGCGCGCCTGCTGGCGACGCTGACCGAAGACATCCCGACCGTGACGGGCGCCATCATCCTCCTGCCGCTGCTCTGCCTGCACGGGGCCGTGCTCGTCGGCTGCCTCGTCTATCTGGGCTGGCTCTCGCCGCCCGTGCTCGTCTGCGTGCTCGGCTTCATGGCCGCCGGCGTCGCCAGCTACCAGCTCCCGACGCTGAGGGCCATGCGCTACTTCAAGCGCGGGCGCGAGGAGTGGGACGGCCTCGTCAAGCACTTCCGCGCGCTGACCGAGGGGACGAAAGAGCTCAAGCTGCACCGCGAGCGGCGCGAAGCCTTCCTCTCCGACGAGGTGCGCCCGACGGCCGACTCGCTGCGCCGCCACCAGTTCACGGGCAACGCCATCTACCTCGCCACACGGATTTGGGGGCAGTTGCTCTTCTTCGTCCTCATCGGCCTGCTCCTGTTCGCGCTGCCGAGGTGGCAGGGCGTCGGGGCCGCGACGCTGACCGGCTACGTCCTCGCCCTCCTCTACATGATGACCCCGCTCGAGGTGCTGCTCAACATGCTGCCCGCGTTCGGGCGCGCGAAGGTGGCGATGGAGAAGGTCGAGGCGCTGGGGCTCTCGCTCGCGCAGCGGGGCGAGGACGCCGGCGCACCCGCCGGGGGCGCGACCGCCCCGCATTGGCGGCGGCTCGATCTGGTCGGCGTCACGCACACTTACTACCGCGAGGGCGAGCACAGCACGTTCACGCTCGGGCCGATTGATCTGAGCTTCCGCCCGGGCGAGATCGTTTTCCTCGCGGGCGGCAACGGCAGCGGCAAGACCACGCTGGCGAAGCTCCTGACGGGGCTCTACACGCCCGAGGGCGGCGAGATCAGCATGGACGGGCGGCCCGTCCGCGGCGAGGACTTGGAGAACTACCGACAACTCTTCTCGGCCGTCTTCTCCGACTTCTACCTCTTCGACAGGCTGCTCGGCCTCGGCCGCCCCGAGCTCGACGAGCAGGCGCGCCGCTACCTCGCGCAACTGCAACTGGCGCACAAGGTGCGGATCGACGCCGGGCGGCTCTCGACCACAGACCTCTCGCAGGGGCAGCGCAAGCGCCTCGCGCTCCTGACGGCCTACCTTGAGGAGAGGCCCTTCTACGTCTTCGACGAGTGGGCCGCCGACCAAGACCCGGCCTTCAAAAACATCTTCTACCTCTCGCTCCTGCCCGAGCTGAAGGCGCGCGGCAAGACGGCGCTCGTCATCACCCACGACGACCGCTACTACCACGTGGCCGACCGCCTCGTGAAGTTGAATTACGGGAGCGTCGAGAGCGACGAGCGCCTCGACGGGGCGCCCGCCGCGGAGATGTCCGCCGCCTAACGGCCCCGCGCCGGCGCGGTTGAGTCTTACCGAGCAAAGCCATGTCAACCAGCACCAGCTTCGAGGCGGGGCGCGCCCCGCGGCCGCTCGCGGACGTTGCCAC
Source organism: Pyrinomonadaceae bacterium (assembly GCA_035563275.1). Taxonomy (GTDB): domain Bacteria; phylum Acidobacteriota; class Blastocatellia; order Pyrinomonadales; family Pyrinomonadaceae; genus QHXN01. Next base: position 4,158 of record DATMVI010000225.1, on the reverse strand, counting down.
CCTGACCGAGCTGCTCCGGCGGCGCGCGCTGCAAGAGCCCGGGCGGACGGGCTACACCTTCCTCGCCGACGGCGAGGGGGCAGAGGTCACGCTCACCTACGGCGAGCTCGACGCCCGCGCGCGCTCCGTCGCCGCGCTGCTCCAAGAACTGAAGGCCGGGGGCGGGCGCGTGCTGTTGCTCTACCCTTCGGGCCTCGAATACGTCGCGGCCTTCTTCGGCTGCCTCTACGCGGGCGCGGCGGCCGTGCCCGCCTACCCGCCGAAGCTTAACCGCCACCTGTCGCGCGTCCGGGCCGTCGTCTCCGACGCGCGGGCCGAGGTCGCGCTGACGACCGCCGCCGTGCTGGCGCGGGTGGGGCGACTCTTCGAGCAGGCCCCCGACCTGCGCCGCCTGCGCTGGCTGACGACGGACGACCTCGACGCGGCTCGCGCCGACGAGTGGCGCGAGCCGCGCGCCGCCGGCGGCGACCTCGCCTTCCTCCAGTACACGTCCGGCTCGACCTCGACGGCGAAGGGCGTGATGGTGACGCACGACAACCTCCTGCGCAACGAGCGCATGATCGAGTCGGCCTTCGGCCAGACGCCCGCGTCCATCACGGTCGGCTGGCTGCCGCTCTACCACGACATGGGCCTCATCGGCAACGTGCTCCAGCCGCTCTACACGGGAACGCCCTGCGTCCTGATGTCGCCGACCTCCTTCCTGCAACGCCCCGCGCGCTGGCTCTCGGCCATCACGCGCTACCGCGCCACGACCAGCGGCGGCCCCAACTTCGCCTACGATTTGTGCGCCGAACGCATCGGCCCCGAGGAGCGACGCCTGCTGGATTTGAGCAGTTGGGACGTGGCCTACAACGGCTCGGAGCCTGTCCGGGCCGACACCCTTGAGAGGTTCGCGCGGGCGTTCGCGCCCTGCGGCTTCCGCCCCGAGGCGTTCCTGCCGTGCTACGGGCTGGCCGAAGCCACCCTGCTCGTCAGCGGTAAGAAGCGGGCGGGCGGGGCGGTGCTGAAGACTTTCGAGGCCGGCGCTCTCGAACGCCACCGGGCCGTCGAGGCGCGGGACGGCGGCGAAGCAGTCCGGCGGCTGGTCGGCTGCGGCGAGCCGGCGCCGGGGCAGAAGGTCTTGATCGTCGACCCCGACACGCGCGCGCCCCGCCCGCCGGGGCGGGTCGGCGAGGTGTGGGTCTCGGGCGCCAACGTCGCGCGCGGCTACTGGGGTCGGCCCGAAGAGTCGGGAGAGGTCTTCGGCGCGCGCCTCGCGGGGACGGGCGAAGGCCCCTTCCTGCGCACGGGCGACCTCGGCTTCGTGAGCGGCGGCGAGCTGTTCGTTACCGGGCGGCTCAAGGACTTAATCATCATCCGCGGCCTCAACCACTACCCGCAAGACATCGAGCGCACGGCCGGGAGCAGCCACCCGGCGCTGCGCCCCGGCGGAGGCGCCGCCTTCTCAATCGAAGTCGGCGGCGAGGAGCGGCTCGTCGTCGTGCAGGAGGTCGCCGGGCGCCGCCACCCCGACCTGCCCTCGGCCGTCGAGGCGATCCGTCAGGCCGTCGCCGAGGAGCACGAGATACGGGCGCACGGCGTGACCCTCGTCAGGGCGGGTGAGTTGCCGAGGACTTCGAGCGGCAAGGTTCGGCGGCGCGACTGCCGTTCCCTCTACCTCTCGGGCGGGTTCGAGGAGCTGGCCGGGTGGCGCGCGGGCGACGGGCCGGCCTCCGTCGCGTCGGCGACCGAGCCGCCGGGGCCGGAGGCGCGCGGGGCCGAGTCCGCGGCTCGCTGGCTCCGCGCGCAGTTCGCCGCGCGGCTCAAGACGGACCCTTCGCGGATCGACATCGACCGGCCCATCTCCGGCTACGGGCTCGACTCGCTGGAGGCCATCGAGTTGGCGCACGCGCTCGAAACGCAGCTCGGCGTCCGCCTGTCGCTCTCCGACTTCCTGCGCAGCCCCAGCATCGCCGAGCTGGCCGAGCTGGCCGCCGCCCCGCCCCCGGCCCCGCCCGCGAAAGACATCCGCGTGCGGACGGAGGGCGCGGCCGCGGCCTACCCGCTCTCGCGCAACCAGCAGTCCATCTGGTTCATGCAGCAGCTCGCGCCCGGCGGCGCCGCCTACAACATCACGCGCGCCGCGCGCATCAGGTCGCCGCTCGACGTTGAAGCGCTCGGCGCGGCCCTCCGCAAACTCACCCGCCGCCACGCCTCGCTGCGAACCACTTTCGACGCGTTGCGCGGCGGGCCGGTTCAGTGGGTGCATGACTCGGCGGCGCCCTGCCTGTTCACGGAAGACGCGTCCCGGTGGGACGAGGCGCGTCTGGCGAGGCGGCTCGACGAGGAGGCCGCCCGCCCCTTCGACCTTGAGCGCGGCCCGCTGCTGAGGGTCTGCGTCTTCTCTCTCTCGCCGCACGACCACGTGCTGCTGCTCGCCGCGCACCACATCATCGTCGACTTCTGGTCGCTGGCGACCTTGCTGCGAGAGTTGGGGCAGCTCTATTCCGCCGAGCGCGCGGGCGCCGCGGCAGACCTGCCGCCGCTCGCGCGCGATTACACCGACTACGTCTCGCGGCAGGAGGAGATGCTGTCGGGCGCCGCGGGCGAGCGGCTCTGGCAATACTGGCGGAGGCAGCTCGCCGGCGAGTTGCCGCCGCTCGACCTGCCCGCGGACAGGCGCCGCCCGCCGGCGCAAACTTACCGCGGCGCGTCCCACGCCTTCAGGCTCCCGCCGGGCCTCGTGCGAGACATCAGGGCCCTCGGCCGGGCGCACGAAGCGACGCTTTACATGACGCTGCTGGCGGCCTATCAGGTGTTGCTCCACCGCTACACGGGGCAGACCGAGCTGGTCGTCGGCTCGCCCACGACGGGCCGCAGCCGCGCCGAGTTCAAAGGCGTGGTCGGCTACTTCGTCAACCCGCTGGCGCTGCGCGCGACGCTCTCCGGGGAGCAGCCGTTCAGCGAGCTGCTCGGACAGGTGCGCCGGGTCGTGCTCTCCGCCTTCGAGCATGAGGAGTACCCCTTCGCGCAACTGGTCGAGCGCCTCCAGCCCGCGCGCCACCCCGGCCGCGCGCCCCTCTTCCAGACGATGTTCGTCCTGCAAACGGCCCCCTCCCTCGACAGGCAGAACCTCGCTTCGTTAGCCGTCTGCGACACGGGCGCGCGGATCGAGTGGGCGGGCCACACGCTGGAACCCGTCGAGCTGCGACACCGAATATCGCAATTCGACCTCACGCTCACCCTCGCCGAGAGCGGCGAAGGACTCTCGGCCTCCTTCGAGTACAGCACAGACCTCTTCGACGCCACGACCATCCGGCGCATGAGCGACAACTTCGGCGTGCTGCTCGCAGGCGTCGTCGCCGACCCTGCCGCCCGCCTCTCCGAGCTGCCGCTGCTGACGGACGAAGAGCGCCGCCGCCTGCTCGTCGAATTCAACGACACGGCGCGCGACTACCCACGCCACCTCTGCGTACATCAACTCTTCGAGCAGCAAGTCCGGCGCACGCCCCACTCCGTCGCCCTCACCTATGAAGGCGAGGGCCTGACCTACGCGGAACTCAACGCCCGCGCCAACCGGTTGGCACGCTGCCTGCGCCGCCGCGGCGTCGGCCCCGACTCGCGCGTCGCCCTCATGCTGGAGCGCTCCTTCGGGCTCGTCGTCTCCCTGCTCGCGGTGCTCAAGGCCGGGGGCGCCTACGTCCCCCTCGACCCCGACTACCCGCGGGAGCGGCTCTCCTTCATGCTCGCAGACTCCGCGGCCGCCCTCCTGCTCACCGACTCGACGCTGCGCGCGCGGCTGCCCGGCCCCGCGCCGGCCCCCGCCCTCTGCCTCGACGGGCTGTCCGCGGAGCTGGCGGGCGAGTCCGACTCCGACCCCCGGCCCGCCTCCGGCCCCGCTCACCTCGCCTACCTCATCTACACCTCCGGCTCGACGGGCCGGCCCAAGGGCGTGATGGTCACGCACGCCGCCCTCTCGAACCACATGCTCTGGATGCTGGGGCGCTTCCCGCTCTCCGGCTCCGACTCCGTGCTGCTGAAGACCCCCGTGAGCTTCGACGCCTCGGTCTGGGAGTTCTTCGCCCCGCTGCTGTCTGGGGCGCGGCTCTTGGCGGCGCGGGCGGGCGGGCACCGCGACGCGGGCTACTTGGCCGGGCTGGTGGGCGGCGGGCGCGTGAC
>DATMVI010000224.1:0-2426 GCA_035563275.1 Pyrinomonadaceae bacterium | reverse complement strand
GGCAGGACGCGCAGGAGCGCGAGCGTGAGCAGACCCGTGCCGCAGCCGGCGTCGAGGACGCGCGCGCCCGCGGGCAGCGGCAGAGGGTTCTCGCGCAGGAACCGCTCGACGGAAGCGCCGTAGCGGTTGAACCTGAACATCAGGTCGTAGAGGCTCGTGAAGCGGTCGTAGATGGAGACCGGGCTGTCGGGTAAACTCGTGGTGGCCGCCTCGCTGTGGTTCATCTGCCTCCCGTGTCGCCTCTGCGCCCGCGTCCGTGCCCCGAAGGGCGTGCCATTGATACTGAAAGCTTTGGGTTCGCAAAAGTTAACACAAATGTCAGTTTTTTTCTAAGTAGACGGTGGAATAACTTCCGTCGCCGCGCCGCTCGTGTGCCGGCGCCGGCAGGCTCAGCGCTGAGCCCGCCGGCCGTTGCCTGCGGCCTGCCGACTACTGACTGCCGTCCACTTTCTGCTACCATTGCGTCCTGCGTTCGGAACATCATTCGAGTCGGTGGTGATAAAAGCTGCATGAGTGCCAAACGTCACGCGAGGCCCGCGAGTCCCAAGCCCGGCGGGGGGGGGCCGAAGCGCTTCCTCCCGTTCATCATCATCGGCGGCGTGCTGGCCGTCGTCGTCGGCACGGCCGTCGTCTTCATGCGCTCGAACGACCCCGGCGCCGCCTCCAACAACGACCCCGCGGCCGCGAAGACCGGCGCCAACGCCGCCGCGCCGCCCGCGCCGCGCCGCTCGCCGCTGCCGGGCGCGCAGCCGCCCCACTCGGTCGGCCCCGAGACCGCCCCCGTCACCCTCGAAGAGTTCGGCGACTTCCAGTGCCCGCCCTGCGGCCGGATGCACCCGCTCGTGCAGGAGATCGAGAAGGACTACGGCGACCGCCTCCGCTTCGTCTACCGCCACTTCCCGCTCCAGCAGCTTCACAAGAACGCCTTCTCGGCCGCGCGCGCCGCCGAGGCCGCCGGCATGCAGGGCAAGTTCTGGGAGATGCACGACCTCATCTTCGACAACCAGTTGCAGTGGGCCGAGTCGCCCGAGCCGCGCAACATCTTCAACGACTACGCGCGCCGCCTCGGCCTCAGCGTCGAGAAGTTCCAGTCCGACATGGCGCGTCAGGACGTGGCCGACCGCGTCATGGCCGACTACCAGCGCGGCAACTCGCTCGGCGTCACCGGCACGCCGACCTTCTTCGTCAACGGCCGCGAGCTGCCCGGCACGCAGGCGCTCGACCCGGCCTACCTGCGCGCGCAGATCGATCAGGCGCTCGGCGCGGCCGGGCGGCGTTAGGAGGCGGCCGAGTTGAGCGCGACGGCCGAAGGCGGCGGGGGGGCGGGCGCGCGCGGCGCGTGGCGCTACGCGGCCGCGGCGTGCGTGGCGCTCGTCGGCGTGGCCGATTCGGTCTACCTGACCGTCGAGCACATGTCGGGGCGGAGCGTGCGCTGCGTGGTCGTGTCGGGCTGCGACGCGGTGCTGTCGAGCAGCTACGCGACGGTCGGCGGCTCCGTGCCGCTCGCGGCGGCCGGCGCGCTCGCCTATTTCGTCGCCTTCAGCCTCGCCACGCTCGCGGCCTTCGGCTACGGCGTCCGCGGCGCGCTCGCCGCCCTCGTCGCCCTGATGTTCGCCTTCACGCTCTGGCTCCTCTACGTGCAGGCGTTCGTCCTCAAAGCCTTCTGCGCCTACTGCCTGCTCTCCGCGGCCGTCACCACCACGCTCGCGCTCCTCGTCATCGTCCTCCCGCTCGTCCCGCGCCGCCGCCTCGCCTGAAAAACCGCGCCCGCCCCGCAAGAAAGCGCGACGCGCGTCGTTCACAGGTGTCACACCTTCGCGGGGGGAAATCGAGATGAAAAAGACGAAGGAAGTTTTGAGGGGCGCGCTGTTCGCGCTGGCCTGCGCGGCGCTGCTCGCGCAGGCGGGCGCGCGCGGCGCGGCTTACGCGCAGGAGGGCGGCTCGGGCCGGCGGCACGCGCGCCCGATTCATCACGCGCCGTTCGGGGTCGAGGTGCTTGTCGGCGGCCGGCCGCTCGAAGAGTTGCGCGGGCGCGGCCGGCGTTACGTCGAGGCCGTCGAGGGCGCGGAGTACGACCTGCTGGTCAGGAACCCTCTGCCGGTGCGCGTGGCCGTGGCGCTCTCGGTGGACGGTTTGAACACCATCGACGCGCGCCGCACTTCGAGCTGGGAGGCGAGCAAGTGGGTCATCGAGCCGTACCAGACCATACGCCTCTCCGGCTGGCAGATGAGTTCGCGCCACGCGCGCCGCTTCTACTTCACGACCGAGCGCGACTCCTACGCCGCGCGCCTCGGCCGCGCGTCCGACCTCGGCGTCATCACCGCCGTCTTCTACCGTGAACTCGCCGCGCGTCGCTACCCCGTCACGCCGGGGCCGCCCATCCCGCGCGAGCACGAGGGGCCGCGCGGCGGCGCCGACGAGCAGGG
>DATMVI010000223.1:0-7790 GCA_035563275.1 Pyrinomonadaceae bacterium | reverse complement strand
GTTTCGGCGTCGCCGCCCGGCGCGGCGCGGGCGACGGTTTGCTCCTCCGGCCCGGCCGCCGCGGCGACAGGCTCCGGCTCGGCCGCCGCCCAGTCCTCATCCAAAGGGGCTTCGCCGTCTGCGGTCTCTCCGGGCAGTTGGCCGCGCGCGGCGCGCTACTCCGGCTCGGACGTCGCGTCCGCCTGCCGGCGCTCGACCTCGACCTCATACTCCCACGTCCGCTTGAAGTCCTCGGACGCGCGCTTGAACTCGGCCATGCCCTTGCCGATGGTGCGCCCGATCTCCGGGAGCTTACGCGGCCCGAAGATGATCAGCGCCACCAGCGCGATGATCATCAGCTCGGGCGTCCCCAGAAACTCGAAAACTAATAGCGGCATAGAATGAAGTTAAAGCCGTAAACCGGAAAGACAGTCGTCGGTCGTCAGTTGTCAGTCATCAGTTTTTGTCTTTACTGATAGCTGATGACTGACGACTGATAACTTCTCTTTACGTCTTTTTGTACTCGGGCGGGTAGTAGATGACTTCGAGCGCGCGCCCGCCGATGCCGCGCGTGTAGAAGGAGAGCGAGCGGTCGCGGTGCTCCTTGACGGGGCGGTTCTCGCGCCGCGCCGCCTCTTCGAGCGCCTCGCGCGACTCGACCCGCAGGCCGAGGTGCGGCGGGTGCTTCGAGCCGGGCGGCAGGAGCGCCACGCCGAAGCCGCGCGCGTCACGCAGCATCGCCCAGTCCTCGTAGAGCGTCTCGACCTCGAAGCCGAGCCGCTCGTACTCCGCCACGTCGCGCCGCAAGTCCTCCGACTCGACCGCGATGTGATCGACCACGCCCGCCACGCGCAACCCGGCAGCCTCCCGCATGGAACCTCCGAAGACGACAGTCTGGAGTTTGGAGTCCGGGGTCAAACGGCTTTTTGTTCCGACCCCGGACTCCGGACTGTAAGTTGGATTGTAACCCCTCGCCGCGCGGGCGCAAAAGGCGGCCGGGGTTTCGCGGGCGGGGCGCGGCGGGGCGGCCGGCCGACCGTTCTTGACAGCGGCGCGGCCGGTGGGCGACCCTCGCGGGCAGAGGGAGGCGGAAAAATCTTTTGTCCGAACGAACCCCGCGCATCGTCTCGCTGCTGCCGTCGGCGACCGAGATCGTCTGCGCGCTCGGCCTCGCCGACGCGCTCGTCGGCGTCACGCACGAGTGCGACTTCCCGGCGGAGGCCGTCGCCGGCAAGCCGCGCCTCACCCGGAGCCGCGTCTCGCACGAGACGATGTCGAGCCGCGAGATAGACCACGCCGTCCGCTCGCAGCTCGACGGCCACGGCTCGATCTACGACCTCGACGAAGGACTGCTCCGCGAGCTCAGGCCCGACCTCATCATCACGCAGGAGCTTTGCGAGGTCTGCGCCGTCAGCTACAAGACCGTGTGGCAGGCCGCGCGGCTGCTCGAAGGCGACGTTAAAGTCATCTCGCTGGAGCCGCACGACATTCAGGACATCTTCGCCAACGTCCGCGCGGTCGGCGGGCTTTCGGGTCGCGCGGCCGAGGCCGATGCGCTGGTCTCGGAACTCGCCGTGCGGCTCGACGCTCTGGCCGTCCTCCTGACGGAGGTCGAGCGTCGGCCGCGCACGCTCGTCCTCGAATGGCTGGAGCCGCCCTTCGCGCCGGGCCACTGGGTGCCCGGGCAGGTGGCGCTCGCGGGCGGCGACGCCTCGTTCGGCCACGCGGGCGGCAAGTCGCGGACGACGACGCCGGAGGAGATCGCCGAGTACGCGCCCGAGGTCGTCGTGCTCGCGCCGTGCGGCTACTACAAGGAGGACACGCTGCGCGCTCTCGACTCGGCGAGGTTGCCGCGAGGCTGGTCGGAGTTGCCGGCCGTGCGCGAGGGGCAGGTCTGGGCCGTGGACGCGACCGCGTACTTCAGCCGCCCCGGCCCGCGCGTCGTCGAGGGCGCGGAAATCCTCGCGCGCGTCATCCACCCGGACACCTTCGGCGCGCCGTCGGACGCCGAGGCCGTCCGCGTCCCCGCCGAGCTGATGCGGGCCGGCGAAGCTTAAAACTCATCAGGCCAATGGCGCGGGCTAAGAAATCGGCGGCGACGCTGCACGGCTTCGCGGAGGCGGCGGAGGGCGTCGGGGCGACGGCGAAGAAGCTGGAGAAGGCGGCGCGGCTCGGCGCCTACTTCGCCGGCCTCGGCGACGAAGACCTCGCGCGGGCCGCGCGCTACTTCGCCGGCCACGCCTTCCCGCTCCACGACGCGCGCACGACCAACGTCGGGACGGGCCTTTTGCGCGACGCCGTCGGCGAAGTCACCGGCCTCGACGTGGAGAATTTGCGCCCGCGCTACGTGCGGCTCGGCGACTCGGGCGACGTGGCCTTCGAAGCTTTCGCCGAGGCGAAGGGCGTTGACGCGCCACCCGCCTTAACGCTCGCCGAGGTCGAAGCCCTCATCGAACTCCTGAGCGGGACGCGCGGCACGAAGAACAAAAAGACGCTCCTCGTCGGGGCCCTGCGGAGCGCCTCGCCGCTCGAAGCCAAGTACCTCGTCAAGCTCCTCGTCGGCGACCTGCGCATCGGCCTCAAGGAGGGCTTGGTCGAAGACGCCGTGGCGCGCGCCTTCGGGCGCGAGCTGGCGGACGTGGCCCGCGTCAACATGCTGACGGGCGACATCGGCGAGACGGCCGTGCGCGCGCGGCGCGGCGCGTTCGCGGGCGTCTCGATGCGCCTCTTCCACCCGCTCAAGTTCATGCTCGCCACCGCGGCCGCCGACCTCGCCGACGTGGCGCGCACGATGCCCAGAGAGTTCTACGTCGAGGACAAGTTCGACGGCATCCGCGCGCAGGCGCACGCGCAGGCGGGCCGCGTCGCGCTCTACACGCGCACGCTCGACGAGGTGACGCACCGCTTCCCCGAACTCGTCGGGCCGCTCGAAAGTCTCCCCTCGGACGCGCTGCTCGACGGCGAGATCGTGCCCGTGCGCGGCGCGCAAATCCTCCCCTTCCTCGAACTACAGAAGCGGCTCGGCCGCAAGACCGTCTCGGCCGAGCTGCTCGCCTCGGTGCCCGTCGCCTTCGTCGCCTACGACCTGCTCTACGTGTCGGGCCGCGTGCTCACGGACGAGCCTTTCGCCGAAAGGCGGCGCGCGCTCGAAGGCCTCCTGACGCGCGACCCGGCGGCGGCCGTCAGGCTGTCGGAGGCGAAGCGGTTCGAGGGGGTGGCGGCGCTCGACGCGGAGTTCGCGGCGGCGCGGGCGCGCGGCAACGAGGGGCTGATGATTAAAGACCCGCGCTCGTCGTACAAGCCGGGCAAGCGCGGGCGCGAGTGGCTGAAGCTGAAGCGCGCGCTGGCGACTTTAGATGTGGTGGTGACGGCCGTCGAGGTCGGCCACGGCAAGCGCCGCCACCTGCTCTCGGACTACACCTTCGCCGTCCGCCGCTCCGAGGACGACCCGGAGCTTTTGAACGTCGGGAAGGCCTACTCGGGGCTGACCGACGCCGAGCTGGCCGAGCTGACCGAGTGGTTCCGCGCGCACACCGTGCAGGAGTTCGCGCACGGGCGCGTCCGCGTCGTCGAGCCGAAGATAGTTTTAGAAGTGACCTTCGACCGCGTGCAGGAGTCGAAGCGGCACAAGAGCGGCTACGCGCTCCGCTTCCCGCGCATCCTCCGCCTGCGCGAAGACAAGGCGCCCGCCGACATAGACACGCTCGACGCCGTCAAACGCCTCGTGGAAGGCGCGGAATAAGACAGACCCGCGGGCGGCAGCGGGCGCGTCTCAAGTCACGTCGGCGATGACCGACGGGGCGACTTGAGACGCGCCCGGTGCCGCCCGCGGGTCTGTTCTTACCGGCTCGCTTACGCGCCGCGGGCCGCGGCCGTCGTTTCGGCGGCGAGGAGGCTGCGGAGCATCCACGCGGTCTTCTCGTGAACCTGAAGGCGTTCGGTCAGCAGGTCGGCGGTCGGCGCGTCGTGCGCCGCCTCGGCGAGCTTAATCACCTCGCGGGCCGTGCGCGCGACCGTCTCCTGCCCCCCGACGAGCTGGCGGATCATGGCCTCGGCCGCGGGCACGCCCTCGGCCTCCTTGATCGAGGTCAGCCGCCCGAACTCCTGATAAGAGCCGGGGGCGGGGAAGCCCAGCGCGCGGATGCGCTCGGCGATCTGGTCGACGGCGAGGGCCAGCTCGTTGTACTGCTGCTCGAACATCAGGTGCAGGGTTTGGAACATCGGCCCCGTCACGTTCCAGTGGAAGTTGTGCGTTTTCAGGTAGAGCGTGTAGGTGTCGGCCAGCAGCCGCGAGAGGCCGGCCGCGATCTCGCGCCGCGCCGGCTCCTCGATGCCGATGTCAATGGGCATGGCCATCACCTCCGCCCCGACGTTGGTTGACATAAAGACTCTCCTCCTTCGGTATCAAATCCCCTTCACTCCGCGCGGCACGACGCGCAGACGCCGCGCAGCACGACCTCGCACTGCTCGACCGCGTGGCCGCCCTCCAGCTCGGCGGGCGGCGCGGCGGCGAACGACTCGACCGGCACGTCTTCTAGCCGGCCGCAGACGCGGCAGACGAAGTGGTGGTGCGGGTCGAGGTTCGACTCGTAGCGGGCCACGGCGTCGGCGAGCCGCACCTCGCGCACCAGCCCGGCGTCGCGCAAGGCGTTCAGCGTGTTGTAGACGGTCGCGCGCGAGGCCTGCGGGAAGCGGCGGTTGAGCGCCGCCCCGATCTGCTCGGCCGTCGGGTGGCCGGCGGCCCGCGTCAGGTGTTCGAGCACGGCGAAGCGCTGCGGCGTCAGCTTCAGCTCCGCCTCCCGCAGACTCGCCTCGATCCGGTCGCGCTTCTCGTTCGCCATGTGTTTAGATTAAGTCTAAATTAAGATTTCGTCAAGTCGCGCGGGGCGGTCGCGCGCGGTCGGCGGATCGAGAAGCCGACTCGCCGTCAATCCGCGCCCCGAAATCCGCGCCCCGCAATCGCCCGCCGCGGCCGGTTGCCGCGTCCCGGCGAAAGGGGCGATAATCCGTCACCCGCCCGCGCGGCCGAACGCCCGGCGCTCTGACGAACCATGCTCATCCTCGGCATCTCGGCTTATTACCACGACTCGGCGGCGTGCCTCGTGCGCGACGGCGAGGTCTTGGCCGCGGCGCAGGAGGAGCGCTTCACGCGCAGGAAGCACGACCACCGCTTCCCGGCGCACGCCGTCGAGTTCTGCCTGCGCCACGCCGGCGTCACGCCCGACCACCTCGACTTCGTCGCCTTCTACGACAAGCCGCTCCTGAAGTTCGAGCGGCTGCTCGAAACCTACATCGACTACGCGCCGCGGGGGCTGCGCTCGTTCCTGATGGCGATGCCTTTGTGGCTCAGGGAGAAGCTGTGGATACGCGAGCAGGTGTCGCGCGAGGCGGGCTTCAAGGGCAAGGTGCTGTTCACCGAGCACCACGAGTCGCACGCCGCCTCGGCCTTCTTCCCGTCGCCCTTCGAGCGCGCGGCGGTGCTGACGATGGACGGCGTCGGCGAGTGGGCCACCTCGTCCTACGGCTACGGGCGCGGCAACGAGCTGCACCTGCTCGCGGAGCTGCGCTTCCCGCACTCGCTCGGCCTGCTCTACTCGGCCTTCACTTATTACACGGGCTTCAAAGTCAACTCCGGCGAGTACAAGGTGATGGGCCTCGCGCCCTACGGCGAGCCGCGCTACGTCCGCACCATCCTCGACGAACTCGTCGACCTGCGCGAGGACGGGAGCCTGCGGCTCAACATGAAGTATTTCAACTTTGCCGCGGGGCTGACGATGACCAACGCCGACTTCGACCGCCTCTTCGGCGGCCCGCCCCGCCGGCCCGAGAGCGAGGTCACGCAGCGCGAGATGGACCTCGCGCGCTCCGTGCAGGAGGTGACCGAGGAGGCGATGCTGCGCATGGCCCGCCACGCGCACAGGGTGACGGGCGAGAAGAACCTTTGTCTGGCGGGCGGCGTGGCGCTCAACTGCGTCGGCAACGGGCGCATCCTGCGCGAGGGGCCGTTCGAGAAAATCTGGGCGCAGCCGGCGGCCGGCGACGCGGGCGGGAGCCTCGGCGCGGCCCTCTCGGTCTGGCATCAATACCTCGGCCGCGAGCGCCGCGTCGAAGAGGTCTGCCGCGGCCGCGCCGACGGCATGCGCGGCGCGTACCTCGGCCCCGAGTTCTCCGCCGACGACATCGAAGAGTCTCTGGTGACGCTGGGCGCGCGCTACCGGAGGGTGCCGCGCGGCGAGCTGGCGCGGGCGGTGGCGCGGCTGCTGGCCGACGAGAAGGTGGTCGGGTGGTTTCAGGGCCGCATGGAGTTCGGGCCGCGCGCTCTGGGGGCGCGCAGCATCCTCGGCGACCCGCGCTCGCCCCGCATGCAGTCGCAGATGAACCTCAAGATCAAGTTCCGCGAATCCTTCCGCCCCTTCGCGCCCTCGGTCGTGCGCGAGCGCGTCTCGGAGTTCTTCGAGCTGGACGAGGACTCGCCCTACATGCTGCTCGTCGCGCCCGTCGCCCGGCGCCTGCGGCGCGAGACGGGCGGCGAGGAAGAGAAACTTTTCGGCATCGAGCGGCTGAACGTGGCGCGCTCGACGATCCCGGCCGTCACCCACGTGGACTACTCGGCGCGCGTGCAGACCGTCAGGCGCGAGGAGAACCCGCTCTACCACGAGCTGCTCACGGAGTTCGGCCGGCTGACCGGCTGCCCCGTCCTCGTCAACACCTCCTTCAACGTCCGCGGCGAGCCCATCGTCTGCACGCCGGCCGAGGCTTACGCCTGCTTCATGCGGACGGGGATGGACGCGCTCGCCCTCGGCGAGTTCGTGCTGCTCAAGGAGGAGCAGGGCGAGAGCGCCTTCGCCGAAGACGCCTCGTGGCAGGAGGAGTTCCAGCTTGATTGAGCCGACGTTCGGGGCCGGGGCCGCGCGCGAGGGCGCCGGCGTGACGCGCGCGCAGGCGCGCAAGACCGCCTGCGTCGTCGCGGCCGTCCTGCTCCTCTTCGCCGCGTGGCAGTTCTACCGCGGGAGGGTGTGGGCCGTCGCGGTGTTGGCCGGGCTCGGCCTGCTGCTGCTCGTCGCGGGGCTGTTCGTGCCGGCGGCGGCGCGGCGCTTCCACGTCTTCTGGATGCGCGTGGCCGTCGCGCTCGGCCACGTTAACAGCCGCGTCCTGCTCACGCTCATGTACTACGGCGTCTTCGCGCCCTACGGCCTCGTCTCGCGCCTCGCCGGGCGCGACCCGCTGCGGCGGCGCGGGCGCGGGCGGGAGAGCTACTGGGTCGAGCGCGAGCGCACGCGGCAGCCGAAAGAGCAGTTCGAGCGACTATTTTAAGAATGGTGCCGGGCGTCAGGCGCCGGGGAAGACGGTTCCTTTAACTTCTCGCCCGGCGCCCCGCGCCCGGCGCCCTCCGGAGAAAGATATGGGCAAGCTTTCCCTCGCGGGCGAGGTGTGGCTGTTTCTGCGGCAGAACAAGAAGCTGTGGTTGCTGCCGATCATCATCGTCCTGCTCGTGCTGGGCGCGCTCCTCGCCTTCGCGCAGACCTCGGCGCTCGCGCCCTTCATCTACACCATCTTCTAGGGGTTTTTGATTTCAGATTTTCGATCCGCGACGGCGGGGCGCGCGGCCCGCGTCTTTCAATCGAAAGTCCGAAATCAAAAAAATTCCCGCGCCCCCGCGGCCGGCTCCGCTGTTAACGCTTCCGGCGGCCGCGCCGTCTTTAGCGTCGGAAGGACGCGAGAGGGCAGCTTCCCCTGAATGTATAAAGTCGAGACCACGAGCGGCCTGCTCCTGATGGACGCGGCGCGGCGCGAGGCGGCGGCCGACGCCG
>DATMVI010000222.1:0-3231 GCA_035563275.1 Pyrinomonadaceae bacterium | reverse complement strand
GCGGTGGACGGGCGCGGCGTCGCGGGCGCGGCCGGGGGCGACGAAGGCGGCGGCGTCCCGACGCGACGCGCGCGCGTCTGCGAAGAGAGCGGGATGGGCGTGGCGAACAGGGAGAGGAGTAGCGCCAGAACGACGGACTTTCTCATGGTCGGCTGAACTCCTTCGGGGCACGATTGTAACAGAAACCGGGCCGGCATGCTTGGATTGCGCGGGGCGGCCCGGAGATGCCAACAAAGTTACGGGTTACGGGTTTCGAGTTCGCGCCGCGCGGGTCGAATGGCTCGACCCGCGCGGCGCGAACTCGACACGCGTAACTTTATTGAGCGATGGCGTTGAAGACGAGGGGGAAGGTGGCCCACGTCTGCGCGCGGTGCTGGGGGCGGAAGCCGAAGAGGCGGACGCGGCCGCGGCCCAGAGGGACTTCGACGAGGGCGGCGCGGCCGGCGAGGTGGCGCGCGCCGAGCAGCCAGCCCGAGCGCAAAACCTCCTCGGCCCGCGCGGCGTAGCGGGCCACGACGCGGACGCGCCGCGGGTCGGTCGCCTCGAAGGCGGCGCTGTTGACGAAGTAGGCGTCCGTCAGGCGCGGCAGCCCGCGGCCGAGCGGGTCGTCGGTCTCGACCTCGACGCGCAGGATCGAGCCGGGGCAGTAGAACTCGGAACTCCTCAAGCCTTCGAGCGCGTTACGCAGCGGCAGCCCGAAGCTCTTGATGGCGAAGTCGGCCGAGTCGTCCCAGCAGACGAGCGTGCCGCCCTCCTCGACGAAGCGCCGCAAGTGCTCGACGCCGCGCGCCGTGACGCCGCCCGTGAACTCGGCCGGCGCGCTCCCGCGCCCGCGCCCCTCGACGATCTCCCTCGCGCTCATCGAAGGCAGGACGATCACGTCGTAGCGCGCGCGCAGGCCGCCGGCCCGCACCTCGGCGTCGCCCAGAGAGGCGTAAGGGACGTTGAAGGTGTCGAAGAGGTAGCGCGTCCAGCCCTCGTCCATCGAGGCCGTCCAGCCCTTGTAGAGCGCGAGGCGGACGGGGCGCGGCAGGGGGTTGGGGACGGGCGAGCGCGGCCGCGTCGAAGCGCCGGCCGGCCGCCCCTCTCTCAACTCCAAGCCGAGGTCGCGGCGCGCCTCGTTCTCGCCCTCGACCAGCTTGAGCCGGCGCTCGCGCGCGGGCTCGACGATGCGGAAGACGCGCGCCGTCTCGACGCCCATCTGCATCGGCAGCGTCCAGCCGGCCACGTCGTAGGGGCGCTCGGCCGCGCCGTCCGGCCCGCGCCGCTCGGGGTAGTCCTGCCGCTCGAAGAGGGCCTGCACGTTGGCGCGGTAGGGCTGCGCGAGGAAGACGAGGTAACTGCCCATGGGCACGTCGCGCGGACGCGCGGCGTCGCCGGCGGCGTGCGCGGCGCCGTGCGGCTGGTAGGCGGCGTGGATGTCGCGGTCGAGCGCGGCGTGCAGCTCGCGCTCAAGGCGGTGGACTTCGACGCCCTGTTCGACGAGCGCGCCGACGAGCTTGGCGACCGCCTCGTCGCGCCCCTGACCGGCCGGGATGAGGAAGGCGAGCGTGCGCTCCTCGTCAGTCCCGGCCTCCTTCGGCGGCCAGTCGAGGGCGCGCCGGCCGAGGGCGTAAAAGTTCCTCAGGTAGCGCGCGCGGTGCCGGGCCGCCATCGAGAGCACGGAGCGGACGGCCAGCATCTCCAGCGCCATGATGTCGCGCGGGCGCCAGACGCCGCCGGGCCACGGGTCTGGGAAGTTGGTCGCGGGCTGGAGGGCCGAGGGCATGCCGCGCGTCGAGGCGCGCGCGAGCTGTTCGCGCGTGACGCGGACGGGCGTCATCAGCTTGGCGCTCGCCGCCTCGGAGAGGATGCCGACGGAGTTGTGGTAGTAGGGCGCGGTGCGGAAGCCGCCGTGCCACCACGTGTCGTAGAGCGCGTTGGTGATGACGCCCTGATGGCCCGCGGCCTGCGCGTCGGCGGCGATGCGGTGGCCGACGAGGCCGACCTCGCGCAGAAGCAGCGGCGGGATGTGAGGGTTGGCCGGGTCGTAGAAGGGCGGGACGAAGAGGCGCGACCCCGTAGGCCCCTGCTGGTGAACGTCGTAGACGATCTGCGGGAACCACTCCTTCCAGAAGAGGCGCGTGAGGTGCTTGGTCTCTTCGAGGTTGAGCATGAACCAGTCGCGGTTGTTGTCGTGGCCGGCGTAGTGGTGGTAGAGCTCGGGCGGCTCCGTCCCCTCCCACGGCCGGCCGAGGGACTTGCGGTACCATTCGGCGACGATGTCCGTGCCGTCGGGGTTGGCCGAGGGGATGAGGAGCAGGATGGTTTCGCGCAGGATTTCCAGCGTCTCCTCGTCCTCGGCCCGCGCCAGCTCGTAGGCCAGCTGCATCGACATCTGCGAGGCGACGACCTCGGTCGAATGGATCGAGCAGGAGACGGCGACCACCGTCTTGCCGGATTCGGCGAGCGCCGCGGCGACGCGCTCGCCGCCGCCGGGCGGGTCGAGGCGCGGGTCGGCGAGGCGCCGCTGGATGTTTTGGTATTTCGGCAAATCCCGTATATTCTCGGCGTCACTGACGAAGGCGACGATGAGCGGGCGGCCGAGCGTGGTGGTGCCGATCTGGCGGACGAGGACGCGCGGGCTGGCGGCGTCGAGCCGCGCGAAGTAGTCGCGGATTTGCGACCAGTCGGCGACGCGGCGGTCGTCGCCGGGCGTGAAGCCGAGCAGGTCGCGCGGGCTGGGGAGCGCGGCCGCCTGCGCCGGGCGCCGGGTTTCTCGCGGGGCGCGGCGCTGCCGGGCGTCGGCCTCGGCGGCGAAGAGGCTGCCGAGCAGGCACGTGGCCAGCAGCGCGAGCGAATTGCGGCGAAGGAAGACGGGATGCATCCTGAAAGTCTCTCTCAAGAGATTGAAAGTGGCGACGAAAGCGGGAGTGTGCTCGGCGGCGAGTCTAGCACAAGCTGGGCGCGCAGGCTCGCCGGGCGTCTGTGGCTGTGGTGGTCGATGTTCGTGGCGGGCGTGCTGCTGCTCGTCTTCGGGCCGCCGGCCATCATCGTCTCCTACCTCGCCGGCCGCCGCCACTGGGTCTACCCGTGGGCGCTCTTCGGCGCGCGCAACTGGCTGCGGCTGAGCGGCGTGCGCGTCCGCGTCTCCGGCCTCGAACGCCTCGACCCGGGGCGGTCTTACGTCTTCGTCGCCAACCACCGCTCGTTCCTCGACACGGCGGCCCTCTTCTATCACCTGCGGCGGCG
>DATMVI010000221.1:0-5554 GCA_035563275.1 Pyrinomonadaceae bacterium | reverse complement strand
GCTCAACCTCGGACAGCCCGACGGCCACGTCTGGCTCACGGAGGACTCGCGCCGCGCGCTCGTGCGCGTCATCCGCAGGCACCGGCCGCGCGTCCTCTTCGCCCCGCAGCTCGAAGACGCGCACCCGGATCACGCGCACACTGCCGCCATCGTCCGCGAGGCCGCGCGCCTCGCCTCGATGCGCCGCTACGACGAGGAGGCCGGGCAGGGGGCCGTGCCCGTCCCGATGATCGCGCACTCGGCCTACTCGCGCCTCGTCGTCCCCTCCTTCATCGTGGACATCTCGGAGCACGTCGAGGAGAAGCTGCGCGCCATCCGCGCCCACGCCTCGCAGTTCTTCAACCCCGACTCGAAGGAGCCGCAGACCCGCATCAGCGAGGAGGGCTTCCTCCGCCAGCTCGAACACCGCTGGCGCTACTACGGCTCGCTCATCGGCGTCGCGGCCGGCGAAGCCTTCTACGTCCGCGAGGCCCTCAACGTCGAAGACCCCGTCGCGCTCCTCACGCGGCCGATGAACATCTACTCCTGACCCGCCGGCTGCGGGTCGGGGGCGGCCGCCGCCGTCTCCTTCTCCATGACGACGATGTGCTCGCCGCCGGTGATGATCGTCAGCGGGGTGAAGCCCTGCGCGATGGCCTCCTCGATCTTCTTGTGCAGCTTCGACTCCTTGCCCGCCGAGGCCAGCTTGTACTCGTAATTCCTGTCCGCCTGCGGCGCGCGCTCCATCAGCATGACCAGCTCGACCGTGAGCAGCCCGCGCTTGAAGATGGCCGTGCGCGGCAGCATCCGGAAGCCCCCGCGGGCCGCCTCGTTCAGCTCCTTCTCCATCGTCTTCAGGCGCGAGGTCGCCAGCACCTTGTAGGAGTAGGCCGGCCGGCCCGGCTCCCCCACGCGCTGGAGGAAGAGGGCCATGTCGAGCGACTCGGTCGGCCCGCCGTAGAGCACGCGGAAGCCTTTGGCCGAGACCTCGTCGAGCTCCTTCTCCATCGTCTGGATGCGCTTGGTCGAGAGCACGAGGTAGTTCTGGTCGGCGTCTATCGCCACCTTGTCCGCTTTGGCCTTCTCCTGCGCCGGGGCGCCCGCGGCCAGAGCGCACAGCAGCGCTAACGCGAGGACGGTCTTTCTCATTTCGTCACACCTCACTGGGGTTAGGATTGTCTGGTTGTGGGAGTCGCCGCCCGGCGAGCACCGCGTGAGAGACTGCCCGAGGCGGGCCGGGTGAGTCCGCCGACGCATTCTACCACGCCGCCCGCGAAACCTTGCGCCGGGGGCGGGCGGTGGTTAACATGCCCCTCAACCGACTCCAAACTCTGACGGGCAAGGGGGCACACATGCCGAACGCTTCCGAAATCCGCCTGCCTTCCGAGGCCGGCGCTGACGCGGACTTCTCTCAAGGCTCGATCTTCTTCGTCGGCACGGCGACGGTCATCCTGCGCTACGCCGGCTTCACCCTCCTCACCGACCCGAACTTCCTGCACGCGGGCGACCACGTCCACCTCGGCTACGGGCTGACGGCCGAGCGCCTGACGAACCCGGCGGTGGAGATCGAGCAACTGCCGCCGCTCGACTTCTGCGTCCTCTCGCACTACCACGGCGACCACTTCGACCGCATCGCCGAAGAGAAGCTACGGAAAGACCTGCCCATCGTCACCACCGGGCACGCCGCCGGGGAGCTGAAGGACAAGGGCTTCACCGCGCCCGTCGCGCTCGACACGTGGGACTCGGTGACGGTGCGCAAGGGCGCGGCGTCGGTGCGCGTGACCTCGATGCCGGGGCGGCACGGGCCGCCGGTCGTCGAGAAGTTTCTGCCGCCCGTGATGGGCAGCATGCTGGAGTTCGAGTCGCCCGAGGGGCGCACGGCCCTGCGCCTCTACATCACCGGCGACACGCTCGTCTTCGACGACCTCAACGAGATACCGAAGCGCTACCCCGACATCGACCTCGCGCTCTTCCACCTCGGCGGCACGCAGATCATGGGGATACTGCTGACGATGGACGCCGAGCAGGGCGTCGAGGCCATCCGCATCGTCAACCCGCGCGAGGTGATCCCGATCCACTACAACGACTACGAGGTCTTCAAGTCGCCGCTCGAAGACTTCAAGCGCGCCGTCGAGGCCGCCGGCTTCGCCGACCGCGTCAAGTATCTCAGCCACGGCGAGACCTACAACTTCACCGTCCCGGCCGGCCGCATGGCGGGGGGGGCTTGAAGAGAGTCGCCGGCCCGCCGCCCGAATTTTCAAAGGGGCGTTGACGGCCGCGGCGCCGGGGAAGTCAGAAGGCCCGCGCGCCGCGCCGCCGGGCCTTGCCGCGCCGCCCCTCCCAAGAGACGGTGAGGCCGTGGCCGACGGGCAGGGCGAGCCAACGTCCTTCCGTCTCGCGCAGGGCCGCGCAGACCCGCACAGCCTCTTCGGCGCTCACCGGCCGGCGTGGCTCGCGGAACGGCCGCCACACCTCGTCGAGGCGCGCGACGACCCGCGGCCAGTCGGCCTCCTTCCGCTCGTGCGCGACGCCGAGCAGCACCAGCGCGTACAACTCGGACGTTGCCAACTGCGTCGTGGCGGCGCGGATCACCGCCTTCGAGCGCTCGGCCGCGTGCGGCGGGCGGCGTCCCGACACGACCTCCATGTTGTCGAAGACCGCGCCCGCGGCGACGCAGCCCCAGAAGCCGCGCTCAAGCCCCAGCTCGCGCTCGACGAGATAATGCGCGATGTCGTGCGGCAGCCCGGCCGGGCGGTCGGGGCTCGGCACCCGCAGCGCGACGCCGTCGTCGCGGCTGACGAGCGTCTCGTACGTGCGCGGGCCGGTCTTCTTAAATGTGATTTCCACGACATCCCTTCCGACACTCTGACGTTCGCGCGCGGGGCCGCCGTAGGCGACGTGACTGAGGCTTAGTACGCCGCCGGGGGCGCGGCGCGTTCCGACTTTGCGCGCCGCGCCGGCCGCGCGCCGGTGAGCGAGGGCTTTATCGGCGCAAGGTAAAAGCGGGCGGCCCGCGAATCCCCTCAGATTCGCGGGCCGCCCGCTTTTACCTTGCGCCTGTGCGGGGCGCTGATGGCCTACGGGGCGGGGACGAAGATCACGTCCCACGCCCAGCGCCCGGCCTTCACGCCCCGCGCGTCGCCCACCTTCGCGCGATACCTGAACTGGTTCCCGTGCTCGTCCGTGCGCTTCGACTCTTTGTAATCGAGGTACAGCCGCGTGATGCCCAGTGCCGGCAGGGGGCGCAACTCGCCCGCGCCGGAGAGGCCGTCGTGGTTCGCGTCCTGCCAGAGTCTCAGGCTGGCGAACACCTCGTCGGAGCCGTCTATCACGCCGTTGCCGTCGCCGCCGTTCTCCGCCTTGTCGAACTCGGCCAGCGCGAGGAACCCGTGGCGGGCGTCCGACGCGGGCTGCGGGGTGTGCCCGCCGAACAACTCCGCGCCGAGGTCAATCGTGCCGTCGCCGTTGCGGTCGAGCGCGAGGAAGGCGTCGTCCGCCCCGGCGGCCGTCCAGGACATGCGGCCCTTGACGCCGTCGCTGTTCATGTCGAAGCTGACGCCGCCCTCGCCGCCCGTCAACTCGAAGCCGTTACCGAGCACGTCGATGATGATCGGCGTGCAGGTTTGCGGGTAGTACGCGGCGTCGTCATACACGGGACACTCGGGGAGGAGGGAGGCGGTCTCCGGCGCTTGGAACGTGAGCAGCACCCCCCCTGTCAGCGTGCTCGGCGCTTCTATCGTCGGGGCGGGCGTCGGCTGAGACGCCGGCGCTGTGACCTGCTGGAGACTGACCTTAAACTGTACCGAACCGCCTCTGGAACCGGCCTCCATGATTTCATAGGTGACGGTGTTGCTCAGCCCCCCGCCTTTGAGGAACACGTTGGTCGTGCGGCCGTTATCCATAGTGCCACCCGCAACGTCGTAGACGACGTTGTTTACGTTACTCACCTCGGATAATTCCACCCGCGCCATAGTTCCGGGGGCGACGGCCGTCGAAGTCGTGACCGTGGCTATAAGGGTCGCTTTTGATGGTAGCGTTCCGGCATCGAACATAGAGGTCTTGATCTTCGTTGTCTCCAGTTGGGCTATCCCGAGCGAAACCTTACGCGGAGGGGGAGTTTGGCGTACCTTTGCCCCGGCGACTCTGATAGGGCTGACGGCGGGATCGCTAAAAGCGAGGGCGCAAAGGTAGAGAAGGAGTGAGGTGAAGAACGCGCGAGCGATGCGCTTATTCATGGTTGTGAGATTCTCCTTAGAGGTTGTGGTGAGGTACGGGTAATCCGCACGGGTCAGACTATACGCGCCGTGTCCGGACGCGTCAACGCTTTTATCTGGCCGGGCCGAGGGCTTCGCGGAGGAGGGCGTTGAAGCGGTCGGCGTGCTCTTCCTGCGGCATCTGGCGGCAGCGGTCGAAGAGTTCGAGGCGGGCGCGCGGGTTGAGGCGCAGGAGGTGCCCGGCGTGCTCGACCGGGTTGGCCGTGTCCTGCCGCCCCCACGCGAGCGTGACGGGCTGGCCGAGGCGCGCGAAGGGGCCGCGGATGTCCGTGTTGAGGTAGCCGGAGATGTAGGCGGTGACGGCGTGCTGCGCGCCGGGGAGGTGGCTGACGGCGTAGTAGTGCGCGACGAGGCGCGGGGTGGCGAAGCGCTTGTTGTAGAAGAGCTGCTGGCGCGCGTGGTCGCGCAGCCCGCGCTCGCTCGTCATCGCGTTGTAGAAGGAGGCGCCGAGCACGGGCGAGTGGAGCAGGCCGTAGAAGGCCGCGCCCGTCATGCCGGGCCGCGCGCTGGCGCTGCCCGCGCCCGTCGGCGAGACGAGCAGGAGCGAGCTGACGAGTTCGGGCGACTCGTCGGCGACGAGCGCGGCGTAGGCCGCGCTCAAAGAGTGCGCGACGAGCGCGGCGGGCCGCCCGACCACTTCGCGCAGGAAGTCTTTGAGGAGCGAGGCGTAGAGGTCTGCCGAGTAGGGCGCGGTGGCGGGCTTGTCCGAGTAGCCGAAGCCGAGGAGGTCTACGGCGTAGGCGCGGAAGTGGCGCGCGGCCGGCTCGAAGTTGCGCCGCCACATGAAGGAGCGCGCGCCCGCGCCGACGGCGTGGACGAAGACGACCGGCGGCGCGCCCTCTTCGCCGGCGTGGCGGTAGAAGACGTGGCCGTGCTCCCACGGGTAGGTGCCGGCCTCGCCACCGAGCGCGCCCGTCTCCGGCTCCTTCCGGTCGCGCGCCACCGCCGCGTTGACGGCCGCCAGCGCCGCCACCCCCGCCGCGCCCCCCGCCGCCAGGCCCTTCCAGAGTCTTTGGAGCTTACCCATAAAGGCGCAGACGACAGATGCTAGACGTCAGACGCTGGTAACAGCTTTGTCTCTGACATCTAGCATCCGTCGCCTAGCATCTGCCGTTAGATGAAGGCGAAGTCGAACTGCTCCTGGTGGACGTGCGCGTCGCTGGTGAGGTCGATGGGGCCGAGGTAGTCCTCGATCTCGCGGAGCACGTCGCGCTCCGAGGAGCGCAGGGCGTTGGTGACTTCGGGGTTGACGCGCAGCGTGACCTGCTTGTGGTGCTCGCCCTCCTCCGTGCGCGCGAGGC
>DATMVI010000220.1:0-4607 GCA_035563275.1 Pyrinomonadaceae bacterium | reverse complement strand
CGCCTTCGGCACGCCGTACCTGCGCGCGCTGACGCGCCGCTCGGCGGGCGGGCGCGCCGTCGCCGTGCTCGTCACCGTGCCGATCAGCCGCGCCCTCGTCGAGAGCTTCCGCGAGAGCACGGGCGCGAAAGTCCGCCCCTTCTTCCCCGTCGCCAACGTCGTGACGGGGCAGGGGCCCGGCGTCAACATCACCGTGGGGGACGAGGAAGAGGAGCGGCGGCGCGCCGCGGCCGGCGGGCGGGCGCTGCCGCGCAAGGTCGTCGACTTCAGCCGCGACCAGTTCGGCGAGCCCCTGCCGGGCACGCTCTTCACCGACTTCTGGTTCCCCGTCTTCCTCCCGACCACCGACTGGACGAACGGCGAGCAGGGTTCGAACTGGGCCTTCATGGTGGACTGGTCGTGGTCGGCCGTGTGGCGTCAGTTCTGGGGCGGCGGGGACATCGGCGAGTTCTGGTGGGTGCTGCTCGTCTACACGGCCGCGGCCTTCCTCGTCCTCGAAATCCTTGCGCTGCTCTCGGCCGCGTGGATGACGCGCGCCGTCACGGGCACCGTCCACAAGCTCTACCGCGCCACCGAGTTCATCAAGCGCGGCGACTTCTCGCACCGCATCCGCACGCGCTCGCGCGACCAGTTGGGCGAGCTGGCCCTCGCCTTCAACGAGATGTCGGCCAACATCGAGAACCTTCTGGCCGAGCGCGTCGAGCGCGAGCGACTTGAGCGCGAGGTCGAGATCGCGGCCGAGGTGCAGGCGCAGCTCTTCCCGCGCAGCGTGCCGGAGCTGCGCACGGCCGAGATGACGGGCGAGTGCCGCGCGGCGCGCGGCGTGGCCGGCGACTACTACGACTACATCGAGGTCGCGCCCGGCCTCGTCGCCTTCGCCCTCGGCGACGTTTCGGGCAAAGGCATCTCGGCCTCGCTCGTGATGTCGAACCTGCAGGCGTCGCTGCGCGCTCAGGCCGCCATCGTGGCCGAGCGCGTCCGCCTCGCGGGCCGGCAGGCGCAGGCGGCGACGGGCGGCGTCGTGGCCGTCTCGGGCGCGCAGGCGGCCGAGCTGTCGGGCGGGATGACGGTCGGGCCGATGGTGGCGAGCATCAACGGGCAACTGTGCCGCAGCACCGACTCGAACCGCTTCGCCACGCTCTTCCTCGCGCTCTACGACGACCGCGCGCGCACCCTGCGTTACACCAACGCCGGGCACAACCCGCCCATCCTCGTCCGCGCCGACGGCCGCGTCGAGCGCCTCACGGAAGGCGGCACCATCGTCGGCACGTTCGACTTCGTCGAGTTCGAGGAGGGGCACGTCGCGCTCGGAGACGACGACCTGCTCGTCATCTTCTCCGACGGACTGACCGAGGCGCAGAACAGCCACGGCGAGGAGTACGGCGAGGAGCGCCTCGTCCGCCTCGCCGCCGACCGCCGCCGCGACACCGCCGAAAACCTCCGCCGCGCCATCTTCGACGAAGTGGACAAATGGACGGGCGAGGCCGAGCGCTACGACGACCAGACGCTCGTCATCTTAAAAACCGTCAACAAGTCCGGGGCCTGAAGTCCGGGGCCCGCAGTCAAAACGAAAGCCCGGCCGCGCTGGCCGGGCTTTTCCGCTTCATGCTCTGACTGCGGGCTGTTTTTACGCCGTGATGATCGTGGCGCGCGCGCCCGTGAGTTCGGAGAAGTCTTTGGTGTAGATGGTGCCGACGCGGCGGAGGCGGCGGAGGGATTCGATGAGTTCCTCGGTCGAGACGAGGCGGTCGTCGGCGTGCGCGATGGCCCAGTTGGGGATGTGGCCGGCGGCGTCGAGCAGGTCTTCGAGGTGCCGGAGGTACTGGCGGCGCGTCTCGGTGCGCGCGCCGAGGCGGCCGGCCCCGGCCTCCTCGAACTCGTCCCAGAAGTCGGCGCCTCCGCGCACCCACTCCTCGCGCCACGCCCACGGGGCTCGGCGCGCGCCGCCGCGCGCCGGGCGAGGCAGACGCAGGAAGAGAAGGTCGGCCTGCTCGCCCGCGAGGAAGCTGCGCGCCTCTTTGTTGGTGGCGGCGTTGGGGTGGCGGCTCTCGACGGGCTTCGGCTGCGAGTCGCGCAGCCGCTCGAAGACGCGGGAGAGCGGCTGGCGCAGCTCGCGCGTCGCGGCGTCGAAGGAGAGGGTGTAGTCGCCGACCATCATGCCGAGGTCGAGGGCGAGCGAGCGTTTGAAATCCGAGTCGAGCTTCTCGACGCCGGCGCGCACGTTGTCGAACCACCACGCGTCCGACTCGCCGAAGCGCTCGCGCAGCGCCGGGTTGCGGAGCCGGTGGCGCGGCACGTAGGCGTCTTCGAGCAGGAGGGCGGCGTCGGTCTCCGTCAGCCGCTCCGCGCCGTTTTCGACGCGGGCGCTGGCGCGCGCCCAAGCCCAGCGGCGCGGGTCGTTCGAGGCCACGCGCGCGCCGCGCCGCTTGAGGTGGAGGTCGAGGTCGGCCTCGCCCGCGAACGGGACGGCGACCGAGCGGAACTGCGAGCGCCGCAGCACGCTCAGCTCGAAGGCGAGCCACCCTTCGGGCAGCGGGTCGTAAAAGTTAAGCATAAGAAGAAGTAGACGGTAGTCGGTAGACGGCAGTCAGTGGGAAGACCTCCGGCGATGAATCGTCAGGGCGTCAGCCGCGGCTTTCGCTGAAGTGCCTGCTGTCTTCCGCCTGCTGGCTACTGTCCGCCGTGTTCAGCGCCTCGCCGGCGTGGACGACTTCGGGCTCCGGGGCTTCCTCGACGCGGGGCGCCGGCTCGGTCTCTTCCGTCGTCCGCGTCTCGCGCGCGTACGAGCGGAGTTCGGGCAGACCTTCGAGCGAGAGGAAGGCGGCGACGACCCGCGGGTCGAACTCGATGCCGGCCCAGAGCGTGAGGTGCTTGCGCGCCTCCGCTTCGGTGCCGGCGGGCCGGAAGGGGCGCTCGTCGGTGAGCGCGGCGTAGGCGTCGGCGACGCGCAGGATGCGGGCCGGCAGCGGTATCTGCTCGCCGCGCAGGGCGTCCGGGTAGCCCGCCCCGCCCCACCACTCGTGGTGCCAGCGGACGAGCAGTTGCACGGCGCGGTCGGCCCCGGCGCGCGCCGCCTCCTGCTCGCCGATGACGGGGTGGCGTTGGAGGTCGAGGCGCTCGGCCTCGGTGAGCGGCCCGGCGCGCTTGATGTAGTCGCGCTTCATCGCCAGCTCGCCGGTGTCGTGGAGCAGCGCGGCGAAGAGGGTGGCGGAGCGGTCGGCGCGGGCGAGGCGGAAGCGCGCGCCCAGCGCGTCGGCGAGGCGCGCCACGCGCGCCGCGTGCGGGTGCGTGTAGCCCTCGAACTCGTCGGCCGCGGCCGCGAGGCGCAGGAACGCCTCGCCCGCCGCGCGCTCGGTCTCGGCAAATTCGATTTTCATAAAGACCAGAGTTTAAAGTTCAAAGCCCAAACTTCAAAGCCGCCGGGGCCGACTTCGCCCCGCGCAAACGAAGAGGGCGGGGCCGAACGCCAACCCCGCCCTCCGAATCCCCGCCGCCTCAACCTTCCTGTGGCCCGCCGTCGCGCCTCTCGCTGACGAGGCGCTCGACCGTGTTGATGAGAGCGTTCAGGCGTTCGTCGGTCTCGCGCCCCGCCACGCGCGTCGCCCCGATCATTTCGCCGAGCGCCACGATTTGCCTACTGTTCTCCCTGATCTCCTGTTCGTGTAGCTCCGTGATGGTGAGCAGCCCGCGGATGCCGACTTCCGTTCGCGCCCACCTCTCGTCGGCTTTCTTCCATCTTTCCTCTTCGTCCTCCCGCCAACGTCGCATGTCGGCGGCGAATCGTGACTGCTGTTGGAGGATGAAGTCCATCTGCCTCTGTCGCTCTTCGTCGTTCACGCGTCCGGCCTCCGTCAGGGGTGTCGGTGGGTGAGGGGATTATACGACAGCGGGCCCCGGACGGGGAGTCACTTCCCGGCGCGGAGCTGTTCGAGGAGGAGGCGGGCGGCGGCGTGCGTGGGGTCGAGTTGGAGGGCGCGTTCCAGCTCGCCCTCGGCCCTGCGGCGCAGCCCGTGCTCCTGATACAGCTCGGCGAGCATGACGCGGTAAGAGGGGTTCTTCGCGTCGAGCGCGATGGCGGCCTGAAACTCGGCCTCGGCCTGCCGGCGCGAGTTCTTGTCGCGGGCGAGGGCGCGCCCGTAGTAGGCGCGGTAGCGCGCCTGCCGCGGCCCGAGCAGCGCCGCCTCGCCGAGGCTGCGCCGCGCCAGCGCGACGTTGTTCTTCTGCAAGGCGGCGAGGCCCTGCTGGAAAGCCTCCTCGGCGCGCGCGAGCTGCGCCGACTCTCTTGAGAGCGCCGGCGACGCGGGCTCTTCCGGCTGGCCGCCCCCCCGCTCCGACTTCACGCCCTCGCCCGCCGCGACGCGGCGCGCCCCCGCGTCGGCGCCGGGCGGCGGCAGCTTCATGTCGTAGGCCGCGCGCAGCCGCGAGTCCTTCAACACTTCGTAAGCCTGCGTGATCTTGGCGAAGGCGGCGTCGATCTGGCGGCGGATCGGCTCGTCCGTGTCGCGGCGGAAGCGGTCGGGGTGGAGCCGTCGGGCCAGCGCGTAGTAGACGCGCTTGACCTCTTCGGGCTTGGCCGAGCGCGCGAGGCCGAGCACCTCGTAGTGCGT
>DATMVI010000219.1:0-4803 GCA_035563275.1 Pyrinomonadaceae bacterium | reverse complement strand
ATGTTGCCGTCGCGGCCGGGCCCGACGCCGCCGCCGTCGCCCTCACCGACGCCGCCGCGGCTCCCCGTCCCGATGCCGCCGCCCGTGCCCGGCCCCGAGGAGGCCAACGTCGCCTCCGAGTTCGGCAGCCCGTACGGCACGTCGCGCAGGTCGGGCTTAATCAAGGCGGGGTCAACGTCAATCGTCACCGGCGTCGGCAGCGAAGGATTCTTGAGCGCCGGCGGGTGCGGGTTCGGCGTCAGCAGTTGCGGCGCGAGTTGCGCCGTCGGCAGCTTGCCGTGCGAGGCCGCCAGTTGCTCGCGGCGCCCGCCGCCGCCGCCGCCCTGCGGCCTCTCGTACTGCGGCTTCGAGCCGCCGCCCTTGCCCTCGTTCATCCCGGCCGGGCCTTCCTCCGGCCGCGGCTGTTCGCGCGGGATGTCGGTGGCCGGCACCATCCCGACCAGCTCAAGGCCCGCGTGCGGGTTGCGCGCCGCCGCCTCGCAGGGGCTTTGGAAGAGGCCGAGGACGGAGCAGCGGTTCTCGACGGCGAAGATCGCGCCCACGAGGATGCTCACGCAGAGGACGGCCGTCGAGGTCGCCAGCGCGATGTCGCGCCGCGCGAAGAAACCGTAAGCAAGGAGCGAGTAGGCGGCGGCCGAGCGCCGCGCGAAGCCGAAGGGGTCGCGCTTGAACTCGGGCCACGTGAGGCGCGATTCGTCGGCCGCCGCGCGCAGCTCGCGCGCGAGCCGCCGCGGCAGACCTTCGTCTTCGAGGAACGTCAAGCGGTACTCGGCGCGCGCCGGCCCGAAGACGCCCGCGCCCTGCTGCCAGATGTTCGGCCGGATTTCCTGTGCCATGCGTTCACGCAACCTTTCTCCGTAGCCCGTCCAGAAGTCTTCGCCGGGGAGTAACTCGGCGGCCGCCGTGTCGAGCGCGCTCAAAGTGTCGGCCAGAGCGCGGTGCTGGCCCGCGCAGTCGGCGCAAGCCTCCAGCTCGGCGAGCAGGGCGGCCCGCTGCCCGCGGCCGAGCTCGTCGAAGAGCAAATCCATCAGCCTCGCCTGTGTCGCCTCGCAGTCGTGCATCTTCGGCAACCTCTTCCCCCCTCAGTCGCCCGCGGGCAGCGAGACGCACCCGGCCTCGGCCCCGACGCCGAGCGCCGCCCGCAGCTTCAGGAGCGAGCGGAACAGCGACTTCTTGACCGCGCCCGTCGAGCACCCGAACGAGTCGGCGATCTCCTTGTAGGTCATCCCCTCGCGGTGCTTGAGCAGGAACATCAAGCGCTGCTGCGGGGTCAGCTCGCCGAGCGCCGCCAGCACCCTCTCGGCGAGGAGCCGGCGGTGGAAGCCGTCCTCGGCCGCGGCCGGGTCGGCCGCGAGCCCCGCGCCCTCGGCCAGCTCTTCGAGGCTGTCGAACCTGACGGTCGTCTTTTCGCTCTCGCGCGTCATCGTCAGCGCCCGCCGGTGGTTGAGGAACGAGTTGACCGTGATCCGCCGCAGCCACGTGTAGAAGCCCGACTCGCGGCGGAAGCTGCCGAGCGACCTGAAGGCTTTGAGCCAGACCTCCTGCGAGAGGTCTTCGGCGTCTTCGGGGCTGCGGCAGAAGTGGAGCGCGAGCGAGTAGACGCGCCGCTCGTACCCTCGCGCCAGCCGGCAGAAGGCGTCGAGGTCGCCCGCCTGCGCGCGCCGGATCAATTCGTCTTCGGTGGTCAAGCTCAAGCTTCCCTTCGCTGGGGTCGCCTCAATAGACACGGCGGGCCGCGGATGGTTGGCGGGCCGCGGAGAAATTTTGTCGTCTGATGAGGGGCGGGAGGGAAAGAGTTGGACGGGGAGGGAGATTGCGGATTGCGGTTTCGCGGCAGTCTCGCGGGCTGAGCTTATGGCGAGGTGAGTTTAACCACAGAGTTCATGGAGGAAGGCACGGAGGGCGCGGGGAAGAAGTTGGTCTTCCCCGCGCCCTCCGTGCCTGCTCTGAGTTGAAACGGACTGTCGTGAGACTTGCCCGGTGTCAGGCCGCGCGCGAATCCGCAATCGCGACCCGCGGCGTTACTCGGAGCCTTCCTTCTTCTCGCCCTCGCCCCCCAGCTTCGACGTGACCGCGGTCAGGAGGCGCGGGAACGTGCCGAGCGGCGTGCGGCTCTCGACGTAGAAGCCGTCCGGCTGAGAGATGCCGAAGGCGAAGCTCGGCCGGAGGGCCGCGCGCTGCCCGTCGGTCTTGAACTCCTGCTCGCCGCTCCTGAGCATCCGGCCGAGGCGGTTCAGGTAATCCTCATTCGTGTTGAAGTAGACGAACTGCGGCTGGCCGGCGAGGCCCGCGCTCGCCTCCCGGTAGGCCGCGCCCGCGCGCAAAGAAGGCCCGCCCTGCGCCGTCTCGATGACGCGCTCGACGCCGCCCGCGTCGTCGCTCATCACGAAGTTGCCGCCGACGAAGGCGTACTCGGTCGTGCGCCCCTTCTCGTCCGTCAAACTGCGGACGGTCACGCCCCGGTGCTCGCGCTGCGCCACCACGCGCTTCCTGTGCGCGGCGAACTTCTCCAGCGCCGCGGCGAACGCCTGCTCGTCGCGGACGGCGAGGATGAGCACGCCCGCGCGCTCGCGCCCCGCGCCCACCTGCGCGAAGCAGATTTCCGCGCCGAGCGAGCGCAGGATGTCGTCGCGCAGGCTCACGCCCGTCTTCTCGGTGAACTCGGCGAGCGCGTCGCCCAAGCCCTTCTTCCCCGACTGCGCGGCCGCCTGATTGGCGAGCGCGAGCATCTCCTCGAAGGTCTGCGGCGCGTTGGCGATGGAGGCGTCGAAGGCCGAAGCGGCGTCCTCGGGGACGAGCGCGAGGAGCGCCTGCGGCGTCGGCGGGTTCGACGCGACCGTGCCGAGCACGCCGCGCCGCTCGGGCGCGACCACCACGAAGCGCTCGACCACGCGCCCGTCCGCGAAGCCGCTCGTGAAGGCGACCGACTGCACGCCGTCCGCGCCCGCGCCGTGGAAGAGCTGGCGGAAGGCGGCGAGGCCGGGCCCCTGCTGCGGCGCGCCGGCCGCGGCCGTCTCGACGAGCCGCGCCAGCGCCGCGCCGTCGAGGTAGCCGAACATCCCGTCCGTGTACTGCGCGCGCGCGCGGGCCTGCGCGAAGGTCGGGTTGGTTTCGAGCGAGGGCGACTTACCTTCGCGCACGTCGAGCGCGCGCCGGACGGCGTCGGCCGCGTTCGAGAGGAAGAGCAGGTTGCCGGCCTGCGCGTAGGCGAAGCCCTTGCGGCCGGCCGGCGCGACCGTGTTGATGGTCGCGTCGCCGTGCTTCTCGGTCGTGGTCGTCACCTCGCCGCCGCCGCCCTCGCGCGCGAGCCGGAGCACGCGGCTCTCGAAGGTGCGGCGCGCGCCGCCGCCGCTGAACTCGGCGACGGCGATGAACTGCGGCCCGGCCGCGTCGGCCCCGACCAGCGCCAGCGCGTAGCTCGCGTCGAGCACGCCGGCGTGGTTGGCCGTCATCATGAAGAGCGAGCTGGCCGCCTGATTCTCCCTGCTGAACTCGCGCCACGCCTCGGACTCGATGACGCGGAGCGCCTGCGCGCGCAGGTCGTTGACCTCGACGAAGCCGACCGCGTCGGCCGGCAGGAACCTTTCGAGCCGCGGGCTTTCGGCCCGCGACGGCTGCGCGAACTGCCACGCCGCCAGAGCCAGCACGAGGGCCGCCGCCGCGGCGCCGAGAATGTAAGGCTTACGCTTGAGTCTGTTCACGAACCACCTCCGTTATTAAGCCGTTTGCGGTTTTTGATTCCCGTTTGCGTCTTGAAGAGGGCGGCCGAGCCCCGTCGCCGACCGGGAACCAAAAACCGCAAGTCGAAGATTCACTTCATCTCTTTCCGCGCGAAGACGTACTGCGACGCGAGGTAGAGGGCCGCCGAGACCGAGAGCATGATGACGATGGGCACGGGGTCGAGCCGGCCGTAGAGCGAGAGGTCAACGTCGCCGTCTTTGCTGCGCGTCGCGGCGCTGATGATGATGTCGAAGAGGTTCCCGCCGAAGTAGTAGAACATCCCGACGAGCGAGATGGCCCCGGCGATGACCGCGATCCACCACTTCTCGAAGAGCACCGAGAAGAGGAAGGTCGCCGAGTAGATCATGAGCCCGATGATCATCGTCCAGACGCAGCCGCGCAGCCCGTTCGAGATGACGTCGGCGTACGCGCCCCACGACCCCGCGAGCGTGACGTTCGTGGCCGCCGCGGCCACCACCAGGTAGGTCACCGTGATCGTCGTCAGGATCGAGAGCCCGACGCACGTCATCGTCTGCACGGCCCCGACCGCGTACTTCAGCAGCAGCAGGTGGCCGCGCTTGATGGGGCGCTCGAAGAGGAAGAAGATGCTGCGGTTGTCGAGTTCCGCGCCGACCGAGCCGACGGCGAAGAAGGCGAGCAGGAAGAGGCCCGCCGTGATGAGAAATACCGACTGCGCGACCAGCGCCACCTCCAGCACGCTCGACGCGATGGCGTCGCTCATGGCGTAGAGGTCGAAGCGGGCGGTCTCCTGCAACCAGAAGCTGAGCCCGGCGATGCCGAGCGGGATGTGGAAGGCGAAGGCGAAGGCCAGCCACTTCCAGCGCGTCTCGCGCCACTCCTTCCAGAGCAAAGCCTTCAGGATCGCGCGGGTCATCGGGCGGCCCTCCTCTCGCGCTCGGCGCGGACAGTGTTGACGAAGATGTCTTCGAGAGAGATCGGCAGGACTTCCGGCTGCCTGACGCCGCGCTCGCCCAGCGCGCCGAGCACGTCGTCGTCGAAGCCCTTAATCGTCAGGACCTGCTCGTGCCGCCCGTTCTCGACCATCAGGAGCCCGGGCACGCC
>DATMVI010000218.1:0-29453 GCA_035563275.1 Pyrinomonadaceae bacterium | reverse complement strand
GCCGCCCGCGACGGCGTTCAGCGCGTCGCGCCGGGCGGCCGGGGCCGGCGGCTGCGCGTTAATAATCTGCTGGCACTTCGGGCAGCGCACGCTGAAGGCGCGCGCCGGCAGCTTGGCGTCGTCGAGCTGGAGCCGCGTCGTGCAGTTCGGGCAGGTAACAATCATACGGGTGTCAGGTGCCGGGTGTCGGGCGTCAGGTTGTGGTCTGTGACGGTTGCGTGCCCGGTGCCAGTCGGGGCGGGGCGGGAGCGGTTTTCTCCCGGCGCCCGGCGCCCGGCACCCGGCACCCGCTATTCGATCATGTCGAGCATGGACGAGCCGGGCGCCGGGCGCGGGGCGAAGCCGGAGGCGGGGCGCGGGGCCGGGGCCGGGCGCTTGGGCGCGGGCTTGTCGGGGCGGAGGAAGTCGTCGGCCGTCGAGAGGCCCTTGAGCGTGAGCAGGAGGTTGTTCGGGTTGGTGGCGAACGAGAGGCCGTCTTCGAGGGTGATGACCTCGCGCTCGATGTAGTCTCTGATGACCGAGTCGAAGTCCTGCATGCCGTCGAGCTTGCCGTCGCGCATGGCGTCGAGCAGGGTCTTGCCCTCGCTCTCGCCCTCGCTGATGTACTCGCGCGTGCGCGGCGTGGACTTCAGCACCTCGACCACGGCCGCCCGCCCGCCCCCGTCGGCGCGCGGCACGAGCCGCTGCGAGACGATGTAGCGGAAGCTCTGCGCGAGGCGGGTGCGGATGACCTGCTCCTCGTTCTTCGGGTAGAGGCCGATGATGCGGTCGACGGTCTTCGAGGCGTCGATGGTGTGCAGGGTCGAGAGGACGAGGTGGCCCGTCTCGGCCGCCTCCAAAGCGATCTCGGTCGTCTCGTAGTCGCGCATCTCGCCGATGAGGATGACCTTCGGCGCCTGCCGCAGCGCCGAGCGCAGCGCCGACGGGAAGTCGCGCGCGTCCGAGCCTATCTCGCGCTGGTTAATCGTCGAGTTCTTGTGCGCGTGGAGGAACTCGATGGGGTCTTCGATGGTGACGATGTGGTAGTGGTGCTTGTCGTTGATGAGGTCGATGAGCGCGGCCAGCGTCGAGCTTTTGCCCGCCCCGGTCGGCCCGGTCACCATGACGATGCCGTTGCGCAGCTCGGTGATGTCGGCGAGCTGCGGCGGCAGGTTCAGCGTCAGGAGCGTCGGGATGTCGGTCGGGATGACGCGCATCACGATGGAGTAGGTGCCGCGCTGCTGAAAGATGTTGACGCGGAAGCGCGTGCGCGAAGGCAGGCTGTAGCTGAGGTCGCTGGAGCCGGTGTGGGCGAGGCGGTGCGCGGCGTCGGGGTTGCCGCGCAAAAGCGTCATCGCGATGATCTCGGTCTGGTAGGGCGAGAGCTTCTGGAGGCCGAGCGGCTGGACGGGCGTCAGCTTGCCGTTGATCTCGACCTGCGGGGCCTGCCCGACGGAGAAATTCAGGTCACTGATCTTGTCCGAGACCGTCAGCATGCGCTCGATGATGGGCGGCAGATCGAAGTATCTCATGCGGGATTTGTCAGGCTCCGGGGCGGAAAGATGACTGCGGAGGGCCTTCGGCGCAGGCGCGCGGGCCGGGAGAGGGGCGGCCCCGAAAAGGGGCACGAGCATTCTCGCGCATCGGCCGGGGAAACGCAAGTTAAAACTTTTAACGGCTGTTATTTTAACAGTTACCTTTTGAGTTGATTTATAAACGGGCGAGAAATTCGCGGGTCAGGCGGGTGATTTCGGCCGGCCGGCCGGGCGGCAGCAGGGCGCTGATGACGGCGACCGAGTCGGCCCCGGCGTCGAGCACGGCGCGCGCGTTCTCGGCCGTGATGCCGCCGATGGCGACGAGCGGGACGCGCGGCAGGGCGGCGCGCACGCGGCGCACGCCTTCGAGGCCGACCACGGGGTCGGGGTTCGGCTTCGACGCGGTGGCGAAGACCGGGCCGATGGCGAGGTAGCTGACGGGGAGGCGGGCCGCCGCGACGGCCTGCTCGACGCTGTGCGTGGAGAAGCCGACGACGGCCGACGCGCCGAGCAGGCGGCGCGCGGCCTCTGGGCCGAGGTCGTCTTGGCCGAGGTGGACGCCGTCCGCGCCGAGGGCGAGGGCGATGTCGGCGCGGTCGTTGACGACGAGGCGGACGCCGCGCGCGCGCGCGACCTCCACAGCGGCGGCCGCCTCGCGGTAGAACTCGCGCGGGGGAAGATGCTTCTCGCGCAGTTGGACTAAGGCGGCCCCGCCGTCCGCGAGGCGCGCGACCTGCTCGGCGTGCGACGCGCCCGACAGGCGCGCGTCCGTCACGGGGTAGAGCTTCGGCAGGGTGAAAGGCGACATGAGACTGGGTGGTGAGCGCCGAACGCGGGACGACGAATGACGAAGTGGTTATCCGTCATCAGTCGTCGGTCTTGTTTTTGCTGAAGACCGGCGACCTGCCTTTAACTTCGTCACTCGTCGCTCCGCGTTCGTCGTTCCTTTCACCGCCCGCGCGGCTCACGAAGATGACGGAGGCGTCTTCGAGCCGGGCCGCGTCAACCTTGTCGGCGACGCGCAGGACGCGCGCGCGCCCGCCCTCGGTCACGACGAGGTTCCGGCCGCCCCGCACGCGCACCTTGAGGGCCGACTTGCCGGGCGGCTTCTGCGCCGCAGCGGGCGGCGCGCACGCGGCGCAGAGCAGCAGGATGGCGGCGAGCGTCTTCATGGGCGGTCGGTCACCTTCGCGGGTCGGGGGTTTTGCGGGGGAAGTCGGCGGCCGCGGCTACGGGTCGACTTTCTCGTCCTCGGCGATGTCGAGTCGGACGACCTCGACGTTGCTGTTCTTCAATTTATTGATCTGCTCCTCGAAGTTCTCAAGCTCTCTGGGGGGGATGTCGTCGGGCGGGTTGCAGGTCACGATGACGGCCTCCTTCGCGTTGGTGCGGAACTCGCCCAGACGCCCGAAGACGTGCGCGTCGCGCTTGCCGATCTTGCTCCAGTCGGTGGCGATCAGCCGGATGTCGGTCGGCTTCTCCCACAACAACCTTTTGACCGCGGCCTCCTCCTCCCCGTGGCAGAAAACCCCCTCCTCCGACCTCAGCCCGCTGATGCCGATGATGGTCACGTTCGGGGTGAACGGCTTGATGCTCTCGATGGTTCCGCCGCCGAGCAGGGCCTCGTAGGTGTCCACGTACCGGCCGCCGGTGATGAGCAGCTCGTTGCCGTGCAGCGGGCCGAGGTGGTCGGAGAGCGGCTCCGACGGCTCGCCCCTCATCTTTCGGCGGCCGCGCTTGCTGGCGCGCGTGTAGGAGGCGTAGGCCCCCATGTTGTTCGTCAGGACGGAGAGGAAGCGGCGGAGGGCGAACATCTCGTTGGCGATCAGCTCGGCCGTGCTCCCCGCGTCGAGGAGGATGGCGTTGAAGTCTTTGACGTAGCTCCTCGCGACGTGCACCGCGATCCTGTACTTCGCGGCGTTCTGGTCTTTCATCTTCGTCTGGATGTAGAGGCCGCGCGGCAGGATGCGCTCCGCCTGCCGGGCCGCGGCCGGCTCCGCCCCTTCGTCCGGCGAGTCCGGGCCGGCGGGTCTCCGCTCGGCGCGGCGGGCTTCGGCTCCACTCTTGGACATCACTAAACCTCCCTTCAGACCGCGTCGAGAACCGCCCTGATCAGTTCGCGCCCCGGCTGCCGCGGCAGCCACTTGATCTGCTTGGGCTTGAAGTCGGGCCTGACCACGACGGGCACGGGCCTCAGGGTGATGCGAATCTTGTCGATGACGTCGGCCTCCGAGCGGAACGGGTTGATGTAGTAGACGGGCAGCGAGGTTCTCCTGATGGGGAACGCGTTGTTGATCGCCCGCAGCACCTCCATGTCGCGGAAGCTGGAGCCCCAGATGATGAGCGCCTTCGCGGATTCGAGGTGGTTGCAGAACTCCTCGTAGGCGGAGAGGAAGGCCACGTTCCTCCCGATCTCCTGACTGGCGATGAGCTTGATGCACATCTTGTGCAGGAGGTTTTCGTCGTCGACTTCGAGGTTGCTCCCGGCCCCGTATATCTCGCGTATCTCGTACGGCTCCTCCTGCGTGAACCACGCCACGCAGCCGTGCAGGCGGTGGACGTAGACCGAGGGCAGGCCCGCGCCTTCGAGGTCGGGGCGGGCCGGGCACCAGACCTCCTTGAAAGTCCCCTTCACGTTGTCGATGTGGCTGAAGAAGGAGAGCGAGTCGGCGCGCGACGCCATGACGTGGTAGACGCAGTCGTAGTTGGTCGTGTAGATGTGGAGCTCGCCCGAGTTCAGCTTGGCCAGCTCGCCGATCAGCTCGATGGCCGCCGCGAACTCCGGCGTCCCGTACCTGATCTTGTTCGGGCCGTACTCGGAGATGAGCAGGCGGTAGCACCTCGTCAGCGCGCTCTTCCACTTCTTCGCCAGCGAACCCGAGTTGATCACGGAGGGCAGCGACCCCAGCTCGTCCCTGAAGGTGAAGTCGGCCGTGAGCGTCTCGGTCACCTGAAGGTAGTATTTCAGCTTGGCGATCATCTCCTCGAAGACCGCGCTGCTGATCCTGTGGATGTTCCCCTCAATCGACTTGCGGGTTTTGAGGATGAGCGCCGCCACCTCCTCGTCGGCCAGAGGCAGCTCCACGCCCTTGAGGACTTCGTCGAGGGTGGGCATGCCCAGATAGGCGGAGGCCCCTGCGCCGGTCAGAAGGACTATGTCGTCGCGGTATCTGGGGAGCGGCATGTTCGCCACCGTCACCTCGAAGGCTTCATGCTTTTCGTCTTGTCGCGAGGGATTCGAGTGTCCGCGTGAGAACCCGGGATTGGTAAGTGATACTACAGGGGCGCGGATAAGGCAACGCCCGACCTCCGCGCCGCGCGGCCGCCGATGGTTTTCCGCCTGCCGAACCGCACACGCAAGCGCCCGTCTAAGTCGGGCCGTCCTTCGGGCCGCCCGCCCCGCCGCTCCGGCCGCTAGCGCCCGCCCGCGCTGCGCGCGGCGTCGGGACGTAGCTGTTCTGAAAACAGTTTGAGGATGCGTTTGTACTCGTCGGCCCAAGAGGTGGCGCGCTCGAAGGCGTGATCCTCGACGGGGTAGACGGCCAGCTCCCAGTTCTCCTTGCGCAGCTCGATGAGGCGCTGGGCGAGGCGGACGCTATCCTGAAAGTGGACGTTGGTGTCCACCATGCCGTGGCAGATGAGGAGCGCGCCGCGCAGGCCCTCGGCGTGGTGGATGGGCGAGCTGCGGCGGTAGGCTTCGAGGTCGGCCTGCGGCGTGTTGAGGATGTTGGCCGTGTAGGGGTGGTTGTAGTGCGCCCAGTCGGTGACGGGCCTGAGGGCCGCGCCGGCCGCGAAGACCTCCGGCTCGGTGAACATCGCCATCAGGGTGATGAAGCCGCCGTAGGAGCCGCCGTAGATGCCGATGCGTTTCGGGTCAACGCCGTGCTCCGAGGCGAGGTAGCGCGCGCCGTCCACGTGATCCTGCAAGTCCTTGTCGCCCATGAAGCGATAAATCCCCGTGCGCCAGTCGCGGCCGTAGCCGGCCGAGCCGCGGTAGTCGATGTCGAGGACGGCGAAGCCGCGCTCCATCAGCAGGTGGTGGAACATGTACTCGCGGTAGTAGCTCGACCACCACTTGTGGACGTTCTGGAGGTAGCCCGCGCCGTGGACGAAGATGACGGCCGGGCCGCCGCGCGCGAAGCCGGCCGGCTTGTAGAGGCGCGCGTGGGCGGTCGCGCCGTCGCGCGCGCGGAAGCTGACGACGGGCGGGTCGATCCACGCGTGCGAGAGCCACTCGGCCGTCGGCGATTCCGTGACCCGAATCGGCACGGGCTGCTTGGCGCCCGCGGGCGGCGCGGGGCGGTTGGCCTGTATGAAGAGCTCGGGCGGGCGGTTGCTGTAAGAATGTATGACGGCGAGCGCGGCGTCGTCGGGCGAGACGGTGGCTTGGTTGTAGCCGCTCATCGTGGTGAGGCGCGTGCGCGGGCCGCCGCCGACGGGCATCGAGTAGAGGTGCCGCTCGAAGAAGCTGCCCTCGCTCGAAGTGAAGTAGAACTTCGTCTTGTCCTCGGAGAGGCGCACGTCCGAGACCTCGAACCGGCCGGAGGTGAGCTGGGCGGGTTCGCCGCCGTCGGCCGAGACGGTGTAGAGGTGCGCGAAGCCGTCACGCTCGGAGACGAAGTAGGCGCGCCGGTTGTCGGCGAGCCAGCCCAGCGTGAACGCGCCGGGGCCGCCCACCCAAGCCTCGTCGTGGACGCGCGCGAGCACGCGCGTCCTGCCCGTCGAGGGGTCGAGCGCGAGCACCCAGCGATCCTTGTTGTCGGCGGCGCGGGCGAGCAGCGCGGCCCGCGAGCCGTCCTCCGCCCACTGAAGCTGGAAGAGCTGCACGTCGCGCTCGCGCGTCTGCGCGGCGGTCGCCTCGGTCTGCTGCGCGGCGGCCCCCGTCTGCGGCGGCGGCGGGGTCTGCGTTTGAGTCTGCTGCTGAGTCTGGGTCTGTTGCCCGGTGGTCTGTTGTTGCTGTTGGGCCTCGGCGGCCGTCTGCTCGGTGCGCGTCTGCACGCGCGGCGCGACCTCGGCGCGCTGGCCGTGCTCGACCCACTTGACCTCGCCGGTCTCGACCGACAGGAGCGCCATCCGCGAGCGCGGCTGCGCGTCGCCGACCTTCACGCGCGCGGGGATGTCCTCGGTGTAGGCCGACTCGGTGACGTAGTTGGGGACGATGGTCGGCTTGGCGCCCGCGGCCGCTTCGCTGACGACGGCGACGACGCGCGCGCCGTCCGGCGAGAGCGTGAGGTTCGTCACGGTCTGACCCTGCGGGAGCGTGAAGGGGCGGCGGCGCTCGCGCTCGCGGCGGCGCTTCTCCTGCTCCTCGCGGTGCTCGGCCGCCTCGCGCACGGCCTCGATGAGTTGGCGCTCCTCCTTGCGCAGAACGTCCTGACTCTCGCTCGCCCCGGCGCGCGGCGCGACGCTGGCGCTCAACTGCACCTGCGGCCCGCCGCCGATTGAAGTGGACGTGGACGCGCCGCCCGCGCCGCCGGCCTGCGCGCCGCCGCCCGCCGCGCGGATGTCGGTCAACTGTTCGAGCGAGCCGCCGTCGAGCGACATCACGTAAAGGTTGTTCTGGCGCGTGAAGTAGACGCGCTTCTGGTCGCGCGTGAAGCGCGCGTTCGACTCGGCCTCGACCGTCCGCGTCACGCGCCGCCGCTCGCCCTTCGTGTGGTCGTAGAGGTGAACGTCTCCGTCCTCCGTGAAGACCGTCAGGGTCTTGTCCTTCGACAGCTCGCCCGAGGTCGGCGGCGCGACGCGGCGCGCCTCCTCCTCCGGGAGCTTGCGCAGCGAAGTCCCGTCGCGGTTGACGACGTAGGTGTCCGGCTCCTTCAGGCGGGCCTCGCCGGCGCGCTTCCAGCGGAAGAAGAGGCGGCGGCCGTCCTGCGACCAGACGACGCCGGTCGGCGGGTAGCCGACGAGGTCGGGGCCGCGCATGATGCTGTCCACCGTCAGCTCGAACTTTTTCGCCGGGGTTTGCGCGGCCGCCACGTGCGGGAGGAGGAGCGAGAGCAGGGCCGCGCACGCGACGAGGGCGCGGCCGGCGGGCTGGAAGTTCATCGGAATCATCTCAGAGGTATAATCGTGCCGGCGGTCTTCGGTGACCGCTCGCGGCCGTGGCTTCGGACGTTTGATTGGGAGACGGAAAGGTGAACGAACGGCGAGATGATACAACACCGGCCGGGCCGGAGTCGCCCCGCGCGCCGGGCAGCTACTACTACGACGACGCCACCGGCTACGAGGTCTACGACCCGGAGGGCGAAGAGGAGGCCGGGGGCGGGCCGGAGGGCCAAGAGGAGGCGGCGTCGCGCGGCGCGCCCGGCGGGCGGCGCGCGTCCCGCGACGCCTTCAGCGCCCGGGCCTCCCGCCCCTGAGCCGCCGCCTGTCGGAGAGCGTGTAGGTGTCGCGCCTGCGCTGCTCGCCGTAATACTCGCTGTCCTCGTAGCGCGGGCAGTCGCACCGCTCGCCCTCGCGCCCGAACGAGCACCCGCCCGCGATCGTGTGGTGCTCGTACGGGTGGCCGCAGTTCCAACAGACCCTATCCTTCAAGACGCTTCGACCTCGGACTTAGTTGTCGGCTTAGCACGCGCCAAAGTATTGCACGGCCCGGCGACTGTCAAGATTAGTTTCGAGTTCAAAGTAACTTGGTCATGATTCCTTCTTCTTCGGCCGCTGGTTGGCGGGGAGGATGCGCTTGCGGAGGCGGATGGACTTCGGCGTGACTTCGACCAGCTCGTCGTCGGCGATGAACTCCAGCGCCACCTCCAGCGACATGTCTTTGACGGGGACGAGGCGCATCGCCTCGTCGGCCGACGAGGCGCGCATGTTCGTCAGCTTCTTCTCGCGCACCACGTTCACGTCAAGATCGACCGACCGCGCGTTCTCGCCCACGAGCATGCCCTCGTAGACGCGCGTGCCCGGCCGCACGAACATCGAGCCGCGCTCCTGTAGGTTGTAAAGGGCGTAAGTCGTCGCCTCGCCCGCGCGGTCTGAGACGAGCGAGCCGGTCGAGCGCCCGCGCATCGGCCCCAGCCACTCGCCCCAGCGCAGGAACATCGTGTTCAGGAGGCCCGTCCCCTTCGTCTCCATCAGGAACTCGCCGCGGAAGCCGATCAGCCCGCGCGAGGGCGTCTCGAACTCCAGACGCACGCGCCCCGTGCCGTGGTTGACCATCTTCGTCATCTGGCCCTTGCGCCGCCCCATCGCCTCGGTCACGACGCCGATGAACTCCTCGGGGCAGTCGATCACCACGTGCTCGATGGGCTCCGTCACGCGGCCTTCGACGTGGCGCGTGATGACCTCCGGCTTCGAGACCTGCAGCTCGTAGCCCTCGCGCCGCATCATCTCGATGAGGATGGCGAGCTGCAACTCGCCGCGCCCCGACACCTTGAACTGCTCGGGCGAGTCGGTCGGCTCGACCCGGATGGCGACGTTGCCGAGCACCTCGCGGTCGAGCCGCTCCTTCAGCTGGCGCGACGTGACGAACTTCCCTTCCGTCCCGGCGAAGGGCGAGTTGTTGACGCTGAAGATCATCGAGATGGTCGGCTCGTCCACGGCGATGACGGGCAGGGCCTTCGGGTTGTCGGCGCTCGTCACCGTCTCGCCGATCTCGATGCCCTCCAGCCCCGCGAGCGCCACCAGCTCGCCGACGCCCGCGCGCTCGACCCTCTCGCGCTTCAGCCCCTCGAAGACGTACAGCTCCTTGATGCGCGTCTTCTCGACCGTGCGGTCGCGCCGCACGACCGCGACCGTGTCGCCGGCCGCGACCTCGCCCGAGAAGATGCGGCCGATGGCGAGGCGGCCGACGTACTCGTTGTAGTCGAGGTTGGCGACGAGCAGCTGCAGGGAGTCGGAGCGCACCTCGCGCGGCGGCGGGATGGTCTCGACGATCTGGTCGAAGAGCGGGCGCAGAGAGCGCGACTCGTCCGAGAGGTTCTTCCTCGCCACGCCCTCGCGCGCCACGGCGTAGAGGATGGGGAAGTCTATCTGCTCGTCGGTCGCGTCGAGGTCGATGAAGAGGTCGTAGATTTCGTTGACCACCTCCTCGGGGCGCGCGTCCTGACGGTCGATCTTGTTGACGACGGCGATGGCCGGCAGGCGCGCCTCCAGAGCCTTGCGCAGCACGAAGCGCGTCTGCGGCAGGCAACCCTCGGCCGCGTCCACGAGCAGCATCACGCCGTCCACCATCTTGAGCACCCGCTCGACCTCGCCGCCGAAGTCGGCGTGGCCCGGCGTGTCCACGATGTTGATCTTCACGCCGCCGTAGCGGACTGAAGTGTTCTTCGCCATGATCGTGATGCCGCGCTCGCGCTCCAAGTCCATCGAGTCCATCACGCGGTCGACGACCTGCTCGTTCTCGCGGAACGTCCCCGACTGCTTCAGCATCGCGTCCACGAGCGTCGTCTTGCCGTGGTCAACGTGCGCGATGATGGCGATGTTGCGGATGTTTTCTCTGGTCATAAAAAGCCGTCAAAAGCCGTGAATTCGTGAGTAGAAGTTGTCCGTCGTCAGTTTTCAGCCGTCAACCGTCAGCCCCGTCCTGACTGACGACTGATGACCGGCGACTGTGTTTTAGATTTACGATTTACGATTAACGGATTCTAACTTGCCGGCCGCGGCTTGTCACTCGCCGCCGCCGCGCAGCGCCCCCGTCTGGCGCAGCGCCTCGTAGAGGACGACGGCGACGGCCGTGGCGAGGTTGAGGCTGCGGACGCGCGGGTTGAGGATGGGGATGCGGAGGCAGGAGTCGGGGTCGGCGCGGAGGACTTCTTCGGGCAGGCCGCGCGTCTCGGGGCCGAAGACGAGGCAGTCGCGGCCGGCGAACTCCCATTCGAGGTAGGAG
This sequence comes from Pyrinomonadaceae bacterium, assembly GCA_035563275.1. Classification (GTDB taxonomy): domain Bacteria; phylum Acidobacteriota; class Blastocatellia; order Pyrinomonadales; family Pyrinomonadaceae; genus QHXN01. The sequence continues at coordinate 19,112 of DATMVI010000218.1, read as the reverse complement.
AGGCGGGCCTTCGTCGTGAGGTAGACGAGGCGCGCGCCGGGCAGCGCCTCGCGCAGAGCGCCGAGGTCGCGGTGGCGGCGCAGCTCGACTTCGGGCCAGTAGTCGAGGCCGGCCCGGCGCACGGCGCGGTCGTCGAGCCGGAAGCCCGTCACGCCGACGACGTGCAGGGGCACTCGCGTCGCCGCGCACAGCCGCGCGACGTTGCCCGTGTTCGGCGGTATCTCCGGCTCGAAGAGCGCGACGGAAAGCATGGAAGAAGGAGTCGGATGCCGGGCGCGGGATGCCGGTTAAAGACACGCCCTCTTAACCGGCATCTCACACGCGGCATCCGACATCAGCTTTGTCACCTGCCCGAAAAAGAATTCGGACGGCGTGCATCGTGTGCATCCGCCGCCCTTTTAAGCGCCCATGCGGGCGAAGTGTGTTGTGTGCCGCTGCGTTGGAGTTTGCGCGTACTACCCTGGACTGGGTTACTTCTTGCCGGACTTCTTGGCGCCGCCCTTCTTCGCGCCGCCGCCGGCCTTCTTGGCGCCGCCCTTCTTCGCGCCGCCGCCGCCGCCGGCCTTCTTCGCGCCGCCGGCCTTTTTCGCACCACCAGCTTTCGATCCAGCTTTCTTCGTTGCCATAAGTTGTCGCTTCTCCTTTTCCTGTTTTGTGACCCGCGGCCACAAGCTTCTAGGTTGTCGTTCCTGACCACAAGATACTGTGTCGTTTTTCTTCTTGTGGCCTAGATTGAACGGCGCACAACATATTGGGATTTATAAACACAATAAAAAGAGATGTCAATAACTTAATGAAAAAAAGTCGCGCAAAAAAATTTTCGCGCGACCTGAGCATCGCTCTTCGGTCGCGCGTCGTGTTCGGGGCGTGGGGTTGATGCGTGGCGGCGGCCGGCGTCGGGCCTCACTTGAAGAGCGGGGTGAAGACCCACTTGTCGTGGCGCTCGATGCCGTAGTAGCTGATGACGGACTCGCGGCGGCTGCGGCTCGCGACCCCGATGAAGGGGCCTTTGCTCGGAGTCGAGGTGTCCTCGCCGCCGGGCGCCTCCTCCTCGTGCCCGAGGTCGAGGACGTTGGCGATCTGCGGCATGCCCTGCGCGGCCGCCTGCATCTTGTTGTCCTTGATCATGCGCTGCGGCTGGAGGCCGTTGGTGTAGAGCGTGAGGGCGCGCAGGAACTCGATGAACTCGCGATCCTGCACCTTGATGGTTTTCCACTCGCCGCTGCGCGTGAGCGGGTCGCGCGCGGCGCTGGCGCGCAGCACCTGAATCTTCTTCGTCCCGAGGGGCGCGCCCTCCTGCAACTCCTCCATCGAGGTCGGGAGCCGGTTGGTGTAGTGGAAGAAGGCGCGGATGGCCTCGGCCACCTCCTCGCCGCGGGCGATGGCCTCGGCTTCGAGGTCGCGGCGCGACTGGTGCCGGACGCTGGGGGCGACGGCCATCGCCGCGATCATCATCACGGTCATCAGCGCGAGCAGCGCGATGAGCGCGTAGCCGCGCTGGCCGCGCGCGCGCGCGGTCGCCGCAGGTGCGTCAGTGTCGCGGGTCTCTTTCATGCGCGAAGGGGTGGGGCGCTTACGGCTCCTCTTCGGGGTCGCCCGCTCCCTCCTCCTCGGGCGGGGGCGGCGGGGGCGGCTGGATCGCGCCGGGGACGCGCCCGCCGCCGGTCGCGCGCGACTCGACGAAGGGCATCGTGTGCTTGATGTTCAAGTCCTTGTCCACGACCTCGACGCCGCGGTCGTTGATGGCGGTGACGCGGAAGCGGCCCTCGACGAGTTCGCCGGCGCGCACGCTGTGGAGTTCGCCCCGCTGATCCTTGAGCACGGCCGTCTCGTAGCTGCGGCGGCTGAGCAGCCCGATGTAGGTGTAGGTCGGCGCGGGCGGCTGCATGACGTTGAGCGTCGCGTCGTTCGAGTAGAGCTGCCCGTCGGGCGTGCGCACGGCGACCTGCCGCGCGCCGGGCGCGGCGATGAGCGCGGCCGGCACGTTGGCGGTGAGTTGCTGCGCGCTGCGGTACTGCGTCGGCTGCTCCTGCCCGTCGAGGTAGATGCGCGCGGCGGGCGTGAACTTGTCGCCGCTGACCTGAAGCGTGAAGTTGCCCGTCCGCGCGTAGACCTGCGGCGGCGAGAGGCCGGCGAGGAGGAGCGGCGGCGTGGGCGTCGGCGTGGCCGGAACCTCGGGCGCGGCCGGCGGCGGCGGCTTGGGCGGCGGCACGTAGAAGGCGAAGATGTTGCGCCCGGCGTCGTGGCCGCCGGAGGCGGACGGCTGCCAGTTGACGGGCCGCGCCAGCAGGAGGTCGTCGGCGGCCTCGGCCTCGGCCGCGCTTTGCGGCGCGGGCGCGCGGACGGAGGACGTGTTGGCGCGCCGGTTGGAGTTGTTGTTCGCGTTGGCTTGCGGGCGCGCCGGGCCGCCCGAGAAGAAGAGCATGCGCGCGACGAAGATGAAGGCGAGCACGGGGAGGGCGATGGCCGCGAGCATCTTGTTGCGCTCGGCCGGAGTTTTTCCTTCGAAGAGAGCCATAAAACTTTACGCGCCCGCGGGCGCGGCTACTGCTGCGCCCCCGCGCCGGCGGCCGCGCGCCGGAAGTAGGCCGACATGTCGAGGCGCAGGCTGACGAGCCGGCCGCTCGTCGGGCCCGTGGGCGCGACGGGCGCGGGGGCCGCGCCGTCGGGGGTCACGCCCTCGGCGGCCGGGTCGACGGGCGCGGTGAACGAGCCCGACTCTGTGATGCCTTCGAGTTCGACGGCGTTGACGACGATGAAGTGGCGGCTCGACTCCACGTCGCGGATGAAGCGGCGCAGGGCCGCGTAGGGCCCCTCGACCGTCAGCGTCACGCCGACGCCGGGGAAGACGCTCTGGACGATGCGCTGCTGCGTGCGCTGCTCGCCCGCGCCCGGCGCCGCCTGCCGCTGCGGCGTCGCGCCCGGCGCGGCCTCCTCCAGACGCGTGTAGGACATGCCGCCCGAGATGCGCAAATTGTTTCTGGCGAGCAGGCGGTGCAGCTCGTCGATGACGCCGGTGTTGCCCGCGCCGGCCACGCCGAGGTGGTTGATCTCGAACTCTTCGAGGCTCGTCAGAATCTCGCGCACGCTCGACTGCGTGTCGCGGTTCTCGGCGAGCGTGCCCTGCGTGCTCTGGAGTTGGCGCTGCAAGGTCTCGCGTTCGAGCGCGAGCGAGGCGAGGCGCGACTTCTGCGGGCGGAGCAGGAAGAGGTAGGCGCCGACGGCCGCGAGCAGCAGCAGGGCCGCGGCCGCGAGCGCGGCGATCTCGGGCAAGCCGAGCACGCTGCGGCGGCGTTTGCTGCGGAGGCGGTCGAGGCGCGCGCGGAACCGGCGCGCGCCCGGATCGTGTTGCGGCAGATTGGCGGTCTCTCGGCTCACGTCTATTGGCGCCCCCCCGCCGCCGCGCGCTGGCCGGTCGCCGCGGGCGCGCTTTCGGTCGAGCCGACCTCGCCCGGCCCCTGCCCGCCTTCGTCGCCGCCCGTGCGCCGCGCGCGCTGCACGTAGCCGACGCGCAGAACCCACTCGTAGCCGGCCTCGCCCTTGCCCGACTTCTGGTTCGAGCTGAGCGGGTCGGCCGTGAAGGTTCCGTTGCGGCGCATGTCGCCGATCATGTTGATGACATCGGAGGCCGCGCGGCCGACGACCGTCAGGTCGAGATCGGCGCGCGTCTGGTCGCCGTAGCGCATGACCTCGCGGACGTTGATGCGCGAGACGCGGACGCCCGAGGGCAGGGCGTCTTCGAGGTCGGAAAAGAGTTGCGACCAAGAGAAGCTGCGGTCGTCAACCAGCTCGTGCGCGGCCCGCAGCGCCTCGCGCTGCTCGGGCGGGATGCTCTCGCGAATCTCCTCGGCCTGCGCCTTGAGCTGCGCGTGCTCGCGCCGCAGCGTCTCGACCTGCCGCTCGGCCACGTCGGCCTCGGCCCTGACGCGGCGGTGCTCGGCCAGCGTGTAGACGAGCGCGAGCAGCGAGACGAGGGCGACGGCGGCGGCCACGACCCACGGCAGCGCGCGGTTGCGGAAAGGCTGGCTGGCGAGATTGAGTTTGGCGATCACTCGGTCTTCACGCTTCCACGGGGAGGCGGCGGACGGCCGCCCGAAGGGGGACGCGAAAAGCATAACAAGGCGGTAAGAGAAAAGGCAAAAGGCAAGGGGCCAAAGAGAAAGGGCGAAAGAGACCGCCTCCGAACCCGCGCCCGCCGCCGCCGCCCCGGCCGCGCCCGACCGCAGCTTTACACGCGCGTCCCCGCGCCGGGTTGCAGAAAAGCGGGGAGGCGAAGGGGCCGGGCGCTTACCTTCTAAGGACAAGCCCCGGCCCCCGCTCCGCTTCTGTTTCTGCCCCTCGCCCCAGCTACTGCTGCGGGCGGGCGGTGGCCTGACTGACGACGCGCGAGTTGATGACGCGGCCCGCGGTGTCGAGCGTCAGCTCGATGACCGCCCCGCTGGTGTCCACGACGCGGCGCAGGATTTGTCCCGAGGCGTTCGTCGTGTCCTCGCCCTGCCGCGTGAGCGACGTGACGTTGCCGACCGTGCGCTGGCCGACGACCGAGCCCGCCGTGTCGAGCGTGCGCTCGACGATGTTGCCGGAGCGGTCGACGACGCGGTGGACGGTCTGGCCGAGGTTGTTGACGGTCTGGCTGAGCAGCCCGCCCGGCTGCGTGACGTTGTTGAGCGTCTGGCCGACGGTGCCGACCGTGCGGTCGACGACGCCGCCCGGTTGCAGCGCCGTGTTGGCGACGCCGCCCACGGTGCCGACGGTGTTATCGACCGACTGGAGGAGGCGTTCGAGGATTTGCGGGTTGCGGTCGATGGTCGTCAGCGTGCGGTCGATGATGGCGGCGACGTTGTCGAGCTTGACCTTGAGGAGCAGTTCGGCGCGCACGCCCTTGATGGTCAGGTCAACCTCGTCGATGCCGGCCTCGGCCCCGGCCGTCAGTTGCAGGAGGTTGGCGAGGCGCGCGTCGAGCGAGACGCGCGCGCGCAGGTTTTTGACCTTCAGCGTGATCTCTTCGACCGAGAGGTTCGGCACGTCGAGCAAAACGTCCGGGTCGCCGGTCTCGGCCGAGCGGCGGCGGCGCTCGCTCGCCTCGCGCTGGCGGCGCTCGTCCTCGGGCGAGAGCGGGCGGACGGGCGTGACGGGCGAGGGCGTCGGGCGCGGCTGTTGCTGGCCCGCCTGCCGCGTCCCCGTCGCCGTGGCGGTGATCGAGGCGTTGTTGTCGCCGCGGTCGGTCGAGGTCGTCGTCTCCTGCGCGCGGGCCTGCGCGCCGAGCGCGAGCATCAAGACTGCTCCGAGTTGAAACAGCTTCTTCATTTTCCCCTCCGAGAAAGTGTGGGCAGAGCTTCGGGACGAATCTTCCATCGCGGATTGCGGAGTAGAAATCGGGCCGCCTTTTGAATCCGCGCCCCGCAATCTTCTTTCAGGGGGCCGGCGCGGCGGGGCCGCGGCGCGCGTCGAGGAGGCGGAGCACGGATTCGAGGCTCGCGCGGAAGCGGACGCGGCCGCGCACGTTGCGCAACTGCACGTCGATGTCGCTGGCGCGCACGGCCGCCCCGACGCGCAGGTCGAGGCCGCCCGGCTCGGCGTCGCCCGCGGCCACCGAGGTCGAGGCTTGGAAGTCCCGTTCGGTGATGCGTCGCGCGGCGATGTCGAGTTCGAAATCCTCGTCGGCCGTGGCGCCAGTGGTCTGCGCCGGCGGCGCGAGCGGGCCGCGCGGAGCCTCGGGCGCGCGCGTCTGCGCGGCGGCCGCGGCCGCCGAGACGATGATCAAGGTCGCGGTGATTAAGCTTGCGTGCGCGACGGTGTGTCTCACCTTCCCCTCCCCCTGCGCGGCTTCGGGCCTCGCGTCTTCGGCGCGGGGGTCGGGGCGGACGAGGCGAGCGGGGGCGCGGCGTCGGGGGGCGCGGCGGCCGGTTCGGTGGGAGTGTCCCGGCTCGGCGGCTCGGCCTGTGGCGCGTCGTCGCTCGGGGGGATTTCGCCGAGCGCCTCGGCGACGATGCGGTCTATGTCGGCGAAGACGCTCGTGATGCGCAAGGTGATGCCGATGTCGCGGTAGGTGACGCCCGGCCGCACTTCCTGCGGGAGGTTGTGGCGCTCGGCCTCCCAGACCGTCTCGCGGCGCGGCCGGCCCGTGAACTCGACGCGCGGGTTCGGCACTTTGCGGAAGAGCAACTCGCCCGCCGTCACGCGCGCCGTGATGGCGAGGTCGGCGTCCTCGACATTTGTGGCCGGCGCGCTTTGCGCCTCATCGCGCGGCGGCGTCTGCGCGGACGCGCCTTGTTGCGGGGCCGCGGCCGGCGCGCGCTCCTGCGCGGCCGCCTCGTCAGCGGCGCAGAGCGCGCACCCGACGAGCACCGACACGACGATTCGCCAGAGTCTCACCCTCATCATGCTCGGCCCGACCTCTCGAACGAAGACTGCGCCGCAAAATACTTCGGGGGAATTGAACGGGGGTTTTGGAGTGCGGGCATCATAGCAGATTTTATGCGCGCCGCAAGAGACTTTGAAGGAGCAGTCAGTAGACGGCAGCGCTCCCCATTATTGACGCGGACTCTGACGCGCGACAGATTCGTGGTGAACTGTCTTCCTACTGTCTACTGACTACTGTCTACTGACTACTGTCTACTCCGTGCCCGCTTCTTCAACGCGGACGTTCGGTGGAGGAGGGCTTGAGGTCGGGCGGGGCGACGCAGTAGGCGGTGACGCAGTTGCGGCCGGCGTGCTTGGCGCGGTAGAGGGCCGTGTCGGCCAGCTCGACCAGCTCGATGGGGTCGCGCGCGTCGTCGGGGTAGGCGGCGACGCCGACGCTGATGGTGAGGCGGAAGGTCTCGCCGTCGTCCGCTTGAGAGGCGCGGCGCGTGGCGGCGAACGCGTGCGACTCGACCGCGCCGCGCACGCGCTCGGCGGCCACGAGGCCCTGCGCGCAGTCGGCGTGCAGGAGGAAGGCCGCGAACTCCTCGCCGCCGAAGCGCGCCGCCACGTCGCCCGCGCGCAGCGCGCGCGTGATGAGCGAGCCGACCTCTTCGAGCGTCTGGCTCCCGACGAGGTGGCCGTAGCGGTCGTTGACGCTCTTGAAGTGATCCAAATCCATCATCAGGACGCAGAAGGGCATGCCCTCGCTCTCGGCGCGGGCGGCCTCGCGGCGCAGCTCGGAGAAGAAGGACTTGCTCGTGAGCAGGCCGGTCAGCTCGTCGTGCGCGAGCAGGCGGTGGATGTGGCGCTGGAACTCGCGGTCGATGTCGTCGAGCAGCTCGAAGCGGAGGAGCTGTTCGCCGATGGTGAGCTTGTCGCCGTCTTGCAGGAAGGCGTCGGCGATGGGCTCGCCGTTGAGCAGCGTGCCGTTAGTCGAGCCGAGGTCGGTGACGCGGTAGAGGGCCTCGCCGGTGCGCGCGTCGCGCTCGATGCGGATGCGCGCGTGGAGGCGCGAGGCGCGCGCGTCGTTGACGCGCACGTCGGCTTCGAGGGCGCGGCCCAAGACGACCTCGCCGCGTTCGAGCGGGATGGGCGCGGCGAGCAGTTCGCCGCGCAGGAAGACGAGCGCCGGGTGGCGCTCGCGCGGGGCGCGCGCCGGCGCGTGCGGCAGCGTAATGTGAGTGTCGTCGCCCAACTCTCGTTCCATCTCAGAAGGCTGGCGGGGGCCGGCCGCATCTTAGCGCGCCGGCCCGACCAGCGGCAACGGAATAAAGTTTCGGGTTGCGTGGCGGAGGCCCGGCCGCGGGGAGAGCGTCTCAAGCCCCGTGAGGCGATTCTCCAAAGGGGCTTGAGACGCCCTCCCCCGCGGCCGGGCCTCCGACTGTCCTCTTTAACTTCGGGGCTCGAAACTTTTTATGCCCGTTTCAGCTTTGGCGGTCGTTAGTCGTATGATGCTGCCTTCCGTCTGAAAGCAGAAGGCGCGGCGGGGATTCGACATGGAACAGTCTCAGGGCCTCGTCACGGGGCTGTTGAAGAAGCTTCTCTTCAGGGGGCCGGCCAAGCACGCGCGGCTCCAGTCTTTGTGGGGCCGCCTCCACACGCTCTCGATCTACGGGATGAACTACGGCGGCGGCGGCCTCATCGAGCAGAGCGGCGAGGAGTGGGTTCTGGAGAACGTCGTCGCGCCCGCCTGCCGCGCGGCCGAGACGCCCGTCGTCTTCGACGTGGGCGCCAACGTCGGCGACTACTCGCGGCTCGTCCGCCGCCACCTCCCCGCCGCCGTCGTCTACGCCTTCGAGCCTTCGGCCGCCGTCCACCGCAGGCTCGCGGAGAACCTCGCCTCGGCGGAGGGGGCCGGGCGCTTCCGCCCCTTCAACCTCGGCCTCTCCGACGAGGAGAAGAGCGTCGAGCTTTACTCCTACACGGTCGAGGGCGAGGAGCAGTCGCTCATCTCGTCCATCGACCGGCGGCTGCCGACGCAGGTCTTGCAGGTCGAGGTCAGCGCGAGCGAGCGCGTGCGCGTGCGGACGCTCGACAGCTTCTGCGAGGAGGAGGGCGTCGCGCGCATAGACTTCCTCAAGCTCGACGTTGAGGGGCACGAGCTGGCCGTGCTGCGCGGCGCGCGAGGGATGCTGGAGGCGGGCGCGGTCTCCATCATCCAGTTCGAGTTCGGCCCGGCCAACATCTACTCGCGCACCTATTTCTACGACTTCTGGTCGCTGCTCTCCGGCCGCTTCGACCTCTACCGCATCATCCCGCGCGGCATCGTCCCCATCGCCTACTACGGCGAGCACCGCGAGGTCTTCCTGACGACGAACTACTTGGCCGTGCGCCGGCCGACTTAGATCGGAGCGGCCTGCGCGCGACCCGGCCGGCCGTCCCGAGAGAAGTAGCCTCACGGAACCGTTTGCGCATGTTCAGCCCTTACCCCACACCACTCGACGGCGCGCGCGTCCTGCTCCCGGCGAGCCGCGTGCGCCGCGCGCCGCCCGCCAACCTCGACCCCGCCGACCGCGAACTCTTCGCGCACGAGTTCGAGCGCGCCCTGCCCGCGACGCGCCTGCTTGAGCTGCGCGGCGTCGGCGTCAGCCCCGAAGGGATGCTCTTCAAGGGCCGGCGCGTGCTGCCGCAGTCGTTCTCGTCGCCCGTCATCATGCGCGGCTTCCTCGCGCGGCGGCGCAGCGTCCTCAAGTTCTTCGTCAAAAACTACCTCCTGCGAAGACGGCGGCGCTTCGCGGGCGAGTGCCTGTGGGTGGTAGACGACTGGAGCTACGGCTATTTCCACTGGCTGGCCGACGCCCTCGCGCGGCTCTACGCGGCGCGCGACCTGCTGGAGCGCGCGACGCTGCTGCTGCCGCGGCAGTTCGAGCGGATGGGCTTCGTCCGCGCGTCGCTCGAAGTCTTCGGCGTCCGGCGCGTCGAGTACGTCGGCGAGGACGAGGTCGGCTTCTGCGAGCGTCTCCTCGTGCCGACGCACACCGCGCCCTCGGGCAACTACAACGAGGGGGTGGCGCGCGGCCTGCGCGAACTCTTCGCCGGGGCGTACCGGGCCGCCGGCCCCGCCGGGGGTCGCGTCTACCTCAGCCGCGGTCGCGCGCCGAAGCGCCGCGTCGCCAACGAGCCGGAACTCCTCGACGCGCTCCGCGAGTTCGGCTTCCGCGTCGTCCACTTCGAGGAGCACCCGTTCGCCGAGCAGGTGCGGATCGCGCAGGGCGCGCGCTTCCTCGTCTCGAACCACGGCGCGGGCCTCACCAACATGCTCTTCATGCCGGAGGGCGGCTCCGTCTTTGAGCTCAGGCGCGACGGCGAGCGCGAGCGCAACTGGTTCTTCAACCTCGCCTCCGCCATGCGGCTCAAATACTTCTACCAGAACTGCCCGCCCCTCGACCCCGCCGAGGACGCGCACACCGCCGACCTCGTCGTAGACCCGCGGCGCTTCCGCGAAAACCTTGAGCTGATGCTCGGTCAGGCGGAAGCCGGGCCCGTTTATCCGGAAAGCGGGCCGCATTAGTCATCTTCTTGGAATTGAAAACGGAACGGAGGCTGGGTGAAGAGAAGATGTTGGAAGACTTTCTCGGCAAGGACGAACGGGGGCGCGACGACCGGCGCTCGCTGATGCGGGTCGCGCCGGCCGGGCGCATGTGGGCGGCCGTGGAGAACGAGACGCGCCGCGAGATGCTGGGCATGGCCGAGGTGGCCGACTTCAGCGGACTCGGACTCGCCCTGACGGGCATCGCCGGCGACCCCGTCGCCGCGCTCGGCGACAAGTTCTGGCTCACGCTCGTCGCCGAAGAGGGCATCATCCCGCTGGGCGCGACCCTCGTCCACATCGACGGCCGGGAGAACCGCTTCGGCCTCAAGCTGGAAACGCCCACCGGCCCCGGCCAGCACTTCCTCCTCCGCGTCTACGAGCGCGCCGCCCGCGCCGTCCCCGCGACCTGACGACCAAAGTTTCGATTAAAAGACAAGGCAGGGCCGCGGGAGGCGGCGGGCGGGTTCGGGTTACGCGAACGTCAACCCGCCCGCCGCCTCCCGCGCCCCCGTCTTAACTTCGGAACCTTTCTACTCCCCCTCCGCAATCGGCCTGCTTCCTTGTCGCCCGCCCGCCTTGCTTTTATAATCGGCCCGCTGCACACCTCCGGGGAGTTCTGAAGCTTTGAAGGAAGAAGCGACACTTGATTGCCAGTGGTCGGAGCGCTCGCTGACGGTCGAGCGCGTCTCGGCGGCGCGGCTGCCGACCGAGGTCGGCGAGTTCCGCATCGCCGGCTACCGCTCGCTCACGAGCGACGAGGAGTTCGTCGTCCTCTATAAGGGCGAGTTCAGCCCCGACGTGCCGGCCCTCGCCCGCATCCACTCGCAGTGCCTCACCGGCGATGTCTTCGGCTCGACGAAGTGCGACTGCGGCCGGCAACTGCGCCGCGCCATGGAGATGATCGAGGCCGAGGGGCGCGGGGCCGTCGTCTACCAGCTTCAGGAGGGGCGCGGCATCGGCATCCTCAACAAGATTCGCGCCTACGCCCTTCAGGACGAGGGGGCCGACACCGTCGAGGCCAACGAGCAGCTCGGCCTCGGCGTTGACCTGCGCGAGTACCGACAGTGCGCCGAGGTCTTGTTCGACCTCGGCCTCTGCCAAGTCCGCCTGATGTCGAACAACCCTCTGAAGCTGCGCGCGATGGAGGAGGCCGGGCTGCGGGTCGTCGAGCGCGTCGCCCTCGAAGTTGTCCCGGCCGACGCCGCCATGCACTACCTCCGCACCAAGAAGGCCAAGCTCGGGCACCTGCTCGACCGCGTCGAGTGACGACGCGCGCCCGCCCGTAGAGAGGAAGGCCCCGCGTGGGGCCTTTCGTTTTTTTATTCAAAATTTTGCACGCCGCGTCTATTTTTTTGTAGACTGTCGCCCGCCGACCGAGCGCGGCCGCGCCGCGGGCCGAGGTAAATCAACTCTTTACGCCGCCGCGCCGCGGGCCGCCGCCCGTGGAATGCTGCTTGCTTTTCCGATTCGGCTACACCCAGAGCACGCCGGGCCGCAGTCTCCTTCGCCCTCGCACCCGCCCGACGCGCTCGCGCGCCCGAGTTGACTCGACCAAATCCAGACTCCGGAGCGGGCACGCCCGCCTGCTGTGCTGACGAGCACGCCCCCGCCCCGCCGCCCTCGGCCGCGCCGTCTTCCGTCTTCGGGCCTTTTTAACGTCAAGCAGGTCTACTCCGTCCGGCCGGGGACTTTCCGCTGATCGCCGCCCCGGCAGCCAGATTTCACAACTTGGAGGAATCCGATGACTGAGATGCTTCGCCGCATTCGCATCGCGCGGGCTATCTGCGGCGTCCTGCTGTGCCTGCTGCTGGCCGCCCCGGCCGCGCCGGCGCAGTCGGGGCGCTCGACCGTCCGCGGTACCGTGAGGGATCAGCAGGGCAACGTCGTCGCCGGGGCCACCGTGACCCTCGCCGACGCCGAAAGGAATTTCACCCGCACCCAGACCAGCAACGACGAGGGCGGCTACACCTTCGCCTCCATCCCGCCCGGCACCTACCGCGTCGAGGTCGAATCGACCGGCTTCAAGAAGGTGTCGGTCTCCGACGTGCAGGCGCTCGTGGACACGCCCGTCGACGTTGACATCGAGCTCCAGCCCGGCCTCGCCACCGAGAGCGTCACCGTCACGGCCAGCAACGAGGCCCCGCTGAACACCACCGACGCGACCATCGGCAACGCCTTCGAGTCGCGCCGCATCGAGGAGCTGCCGCTCAACGCCCGCAACGTCGTCGGCCTGCTCTCGCTCCAGCCCGGCGTGACCCGCGGCGGCTACGTCAACGGCGGCCGCGCCGATCAGGCCAACGTCACGCTCGACGGCGTGGACAACAACGAGCAGCAGCGCGGCCTCGACGTGGTCACCGACGAGGCCTTCGCCTCCGTCCTGCGCTCGACGCCCGACTCGCTCCAGGAGTTCCGCGTCATCACCTCGAACGCCAACGCCGAGCAGGGCCGCTCCTCGGGCGCGCAGGTCTCGCTCATCACCAAGTCGGGGACGAACGAGTGGCACGGCTCGGTCTACGAGTTCCACCGCAACACCGTCACGACCGCCAACGACTTCTTCAACAACGCGGCCGGCAGCTTCGGCCCCGACGACTTCGCCGTCCAGACCGGGGCGGCCCGCGTCGGCGACCCGCGCGCCCCGCGCCCGCAGCTTCTGCGTAACGTCTTCGGCGGCTCCGTCGGCGGCCCCATCAAGCGCGACAAGGCTTTCTTCTTCTTCACCTACGAGGGCTTCCGCGAGGCTTCGGAGACGCCCGTCGTGCGCGAGGTTCCGCTGCCCACGCTCGGGCAGGGCATCGTCCGCTACTTCACGGCCAACGGCGACAGCGACCCGGGCTGCCCCGCCGGCACCCCCGAGGGCGTCAACTGCCTGACGCCGGCCGAGATCAACGCCGCCTACGCCGGCATCTACGGCGCGTCGCCCGGCCTCAACCCGGCCGCGCTCGCCGTGCTCGCCTCGGCCGCCAACCGCTACCCGGCCAACGACGCCAGCGTCGGCGACGGCCTCAACACCTCCGGCTTCCGCTTCAACGCCAAGACGCCGGCCTCGCTCAACACCTTCATCACCCGCATGGACTTCAACCTCACCGACCGCCAGACGCTCTTCCTGCGCGGCAACTACCAGCAGGACAACGTGACGAAGGGAACCTTCTTCGCCACCGACTGCTCGGACTCCGCGCAGTGCTTCCCCGACACCGAGCCGCTCACGATCTGGAACCACCCGTACGGCGTCGCCGTCGGCCACACGTGGACGGCCAGCAACACGCTCGTCAACCGCTTCACCTACGGGCTGACGCGCACGGCCTTCAGCGACTTCGGCGACACCACGCTGCCGGGCGGCAACGGCAACTTCACCACCTTCCGCTTCATCTACCGCCCGACCGGCTACCGCTCGACGCTCTTCCGCACCACGCCCGTCCACAACATCGTCGAGGACGTCTCGTGGATCAAGGGCACGCACACCCTCCAGTTCGGCGGCAACATCCGCTTCATCCGCAACAACCGCACCTCGTTCGCCGGGGCCTTCGACGAGGCCGTCATCAACCCCTCGTGGTACGACTTCTCGGGCGCCGTGCTGACGCGCGACTCCTACGGCGACAACGCCTCGCTCTTCCCCTCGGTCGCCGTGCGCTCCGACCTGCGCGACGCGCTGGCCGCCGTCATCGGCCGCTTCTCGCAGTACTCGGCCAACCTGACCTACGACGCCGGGGGCCAGTTGCAGTCGGCCGGCGCCCCGACCCTGCGCACCTTCGCCACCGAGGAGTACGAGCTCTACTGGCAGGACTCGTGGCGCTGGCGCCCGAACCTGACGCTCACCTACGGCCTGCGCTGGTCGACGGGCACGCCCGTCTACGAGAAGAACGGCGTGCAGGTCAAGCCGACCGTGAGCCTCGGCGACTACTTCGCCCGCCGGCAGGAGGGGGCCGCCGCCGGCCAGCCCCTGAACGAGCCGATCACGCTCGACCGCGCCGGCAAGGCCAACGGCCGGCCCGGCTACTACGAGCAGGACTGGAATAACTTCGCGCCCTCGATCGCCGTCGCGTGGTCGCCCGACTTCGGCGACAACTTCTTCGGCCGCCTGCTCGGCCGCAACGGCCGCTCGGTCATCCGCGGCGGCTTCCGCATGACCTACGACCGCATCGGCAGCCAGCTCGCCGCCAACTTCGACCTCAACTCGGCGCTCGGCTACACGTCGAGCCTGACCATCGGGGCCAACACCTTCAACGTCAGCGACAGCCTCGCCCCGCTCTTCGGCGGCTTCAGCCCCGACGTGCGCTCGTTCCCCGTCTCGCCGGGGACGATCACGCCGACGCTGACCTTCCCGCTGACGCTCCCGTCCGACGAGGCGCAGCGCATCGAGCAGTCGCTCGACGACTCGCTGACGACGCCGAGCAACTACAGCTTCAACGTCACCTACGGGCGCGAGCTCGGCAAGGGCCTCTCGTTCGAGGCCGGCTACGTCGGCCGCCTCGGCCGCGACCTGCTCGCCTCGCGCGACATCATGCACCTCAACAACCTCCGCGACCCGGAGTCGGGCATGACGTGGTACGAGGCCATCAACACCCTCATCGACCACCGCTACGCCTTCACGCCCATCGATCAGGTGCCGACGCTCCCCTACTTCGAGAACCTCTTCCCCGGCATCAACGAGTTCCTCGTCGGCGTCGAGGGCCTCTCGAACACGCAGGCGCTCTACCTGCTGCTCGCCCGGCCCGAGGTCGGCGGGGCCGACATCACCGACTACACCTTCCTCCAGAGCTTCCTCGACGACCAGCCGGTCGGGCGTCTCAACAACGCCTTCTTCCACCCGCAGTTCGCCGCGCTCTCCGTCTTCTCGACCATCGCGCGCTCGAACTACCACTCGGGCCAGTTCAGCCTGCGCCACCGCTTCCGCAACGACGTGGCCTTCGACTTCAACTACACGCTGGCGCACTCGCTCGACAGCGCGTCGGGCCTGCAGTCCGCCACCGCCTATTCGACCGCGGGCTTCATCGTCAACGCGCTCGACCCCGACCAGAACTACGCCAGCTCCGACTTCGACGTGCGCCACATCATCAACGCCAACTGGCTCGTCTCGCTCCCCTTCGGGCGCGGCCGCTGGCTCGGCAACAACCTCAACGGCGTGGCCAACGCCGTGCTCGGCGACTGGCAGCTCTCCGGCATCTTCCGCTGGAACACGGGCCTGCCCATCCAGACGCCGTTCCAAGCCGACCGCTGGGCGACGAACTGGAACGTGCAGTCGAACATGGTGAGGGCCTGCGCCGCCTCCTCGTCGCCGACGCGGCAGGGCTCGGCCCGCGTCTTCACCAATCAGGACGCGGTCTTCCGCTGCTGGCGCGAGCCGCGGGCCGGCGAGGTCGGCGACCGCAACATCATGCGCGGCGAGGGCTACATGTCGATCGACATGGGGCTGACGAAGAACTTCAAGATGCCGTGGGAGGGCCACAACCTCCAGTTCCGCTGGGAGGTCTTCAACGTCACCAACTCGCAGTACTTCGACAACAACAGCCTTCAGGGCCTCGGGCTCGTCCCCGACCCGTTCCTCCCCGACCCCGACTCGGGCGAGCCGCTCTCGGCCCCGTCGGACTTCGGGACTTACACCGCCACGCAGACCCCGCTCAACGAGCCGCGCGCCGGGCGCGTCATGCAGTTCGCCCTGCGCTACACCTTCTAAGCCCCCCGCGGGGCCGAAGCCGAAGGGGCCGGAGGTCGCTGACCTCCGGCCCCTTCTTTTATCGTCGGCCCTCTGCCGCGGGCCGCGCCCGCCCTCAGTCCCGGCCCTTCTTGCCGAGCCGCTCGGCGTCTTTGGCGGCGAGACGGCTGCGCTCGATCACGTCGGCGAGGTCGCGGCCCGCTCTGGTCGCGGCCTCGGCGTCCATCACGTCGGTGTTCTTGAAGAGCGGGCTGCGGACGAAGCTCATGATCGAGCGGTCGAGCGCGAGCAGCGCGGCCTTCATCCCGCCGGCGTCCTCGGCCGGCTTCGGCCCCGGCCGCCCCTCGGGCTTCTCGCCCGGCGCGGGCAGCGCGAGGTTCTCCCGCAGGCGCTCGGCCCGCCGCCTGATGTCGGCGGCCGAGCCGGCGATGAGCTTGTAGTCGGGCGCGGCCCCCGGGCGCATCACGGCCGCCATCATCCTGTTGTTGACCTGCTGGAGGCCGCGGTAGTCCTCGGCGATCTCCGTCATCCGCAGCTCCTCGGACTTGCGCGGGGCCGGGCCTTTGCCCATCTCCCTCGACATCTCGTCCATGATCATCTGGCGCTCCCGGAGGCTGGGCGCGCGCGGGATGGGGTTGGGCGTGGTGGCCGGCGGCGGGCGGTGCGGCTGCGGGTCGCGGGCCTGCGCGAGGGCGGCCGTCGGCGCGAGCAGGCAGAGGAGCAGGAGCGCGGCCGGCGGCAGGGGAGTCGTGGGTCGTGGCTTCATGGCGAACCTCCGTTCGGGCGGTCGGTGTTTCCCCGCGGGTGTGGCGAAGTAGTATATTCACCGAGGCCCGGCGCGACAAACTTTTTCGAGGAAGACGAGCGACCCTTGTCGGAGCGCATCTACCGCGACCCCGTCCACAACATCATCCGCCTCCGCACCGGCACGGACGAGGGGCGGCTGATGGTGAGCCTCGTGGACTCGTTCGAGTTCCAGCGCCTGCGCCGCATCAAGCAGCTCGGCCTCGCCCTCTTCACCTATCAGGGGGCCGAGCACTCGCGCTTCGCGCACAGCCTAGGCGTCCTCCACCTGATGACGCGCGTCCTCGACCGCCTCGCCGAGAAGTACCCGATCGACGACGAGGCGCGCGCCGCCGCCCGCGCCGCCGCGCTGCTCCACGACATCGGCCACGGCCCCTTCTCGCACGTCATGGAGAAAGTCCTCGGCTTCCACCACGAGGCGTGGACGGTGGCCGCCGTGATGAGCGACCAGACCGAGGCCGGGCAGGTCTTGCGCTCCTACTCGGAGTCGCTGCCGCGCCGCGTCGCGGACCTCATCGAGGGCAGGTTCCAGCCCGCCTTCCTCGGCCAGCTCGTCTCCTCGCAGCTCGACGTTGACCGCATGGACTACCTGCTGCGCGACTCGCTGATGACGGGCGCGAAGTACGGCCTCTACGACCTCGAATGGGTCGTCAACGCCATCGAGGTGGACGAGGCGCGCGACCGCATCTACGTCTCGGCGCGCGGCCTCTACGCCGTCGAGGAGTATTTGCAGGCGCGCTACTACATGTTCCGTCAGGTCTACTTCCACCGGACGCTGCGCTCGGCCGAGGCCGTGCTGCGCTCGACGCTCAGGCGCGCGCTCGAAATCCTTGAGGCGGGCGGCGAGGTCTGGTGCGCGCCGGGCACGGCCTTCGAGAAGGTCTTGCGCCGCGCGCCGCTCACGCTCGCCGACCACCTTGAGATGGACGACTCCGACGTGCTCTTCCACGTCAAGCAGTGGCAGAACGCGGGCGACGCCGTCCTGCGCGACCTCAGCCGCCGCTTCGTCGGCCGCCGGCTCTTCAAGGCCATCGACCTCGACATGCCCGACGCCGAGCGCGCCGGCTTCCTCGCCGCCGCCCGCGCGCGCGTCGAGGCCGCCGGCTTCGACCCCGCCTACTACTTCATCGAAGATCAGGCGTCGGACGTGCCCTACTACTCCTACTACGCAGCCGAGGGGGCCGAGCCGAAGTCCCTCATCTTCGTCGAGGACGGCTACGCCCGCCCGCGCATCCGCGAGATCAGCGAGATCAGCGAGGCCGTGCGGGGCCTGCGCGGCTACCGCCTCCACCGCGTCTGCTTCCCCCCCGAAGTCAAAGACGAAATCTACGCCCTCTACCACGGCGACTAGAGAGGCGGCGAGACGCGAAAAGCAGGGCGACCCCAAAGAACCCGGAGACTGATGAGCGCGCCGAAGATTTCCGTCCCCGACAGTCTGCGCCGCGTCGCCACGGACTTGCGCGGGCCGGCGGGCGCGGAGTGGTTCGGGCGTCTGCCGGGGACGTTGGCCGCGTGCGCGCGGCGCTGGGGGCTTGTGCTGGGGGAGGCGTTCGAGCCGGTCTCTTACAATTACGTGTTGCGCGCGGAGCGGGCGGACGGGACGCGGGCCGTTCTGAAGCTCGGCTTTCCGGGGCGCGACCTCGCGCGGGAGGCGGCGGCGCTCGGCCACTTCGACGGGCGCGGGTGCGCGCGCCTGTTGGAGTCGGACGTGGAGGCGGGCGCGCTGCTCATCGAGCGTCTGGAGCCGGGCGCGTCGCTGGTCGCGTTGGCGGACGAGGCGCGGGACGAGGAGGCGACGGCCGTCGCCGCCGGGGTGATGCGCGAGTTGTGGCGGCCCGCGCCCGAGCATCACGACTTCCCGACGGCGGCCCGTTGGGCGGAAGGCTTCGGCCGTTTAAGGGGCAGGTTCGGCGGCGGGTGCGGCCCCTTGCCGGAAGAGGTCGTCGGGGAGGCGGAGGCTTTGTTCGCCGAGCTGCTCGACTCTTCGGGCGAGCCGGCGCTACTGCACGCCGACCTGCACCACGGCAACGTCCTCGCGGCAGGGCCGCGGCGCTGGCTCGCCATCGACCCGCAGGGCCTCGTCGCCGAGCCGGCCTACGAAGCCGGGGCGCTGCTGCGTAACCCTCTGCCGCAGTTGTTCGCGATGCGCCGGCCCGTCGAAGTCCTCTCGCGCCGGCTCGACACGCTGGCCGCCGAACTCGGCTTAGACCGCGCGCGCCTGCGCGGCTGGGGGCTGGCGCAGGCGGCGCTCTCCGCGTGGTGGTCAATCGAGGATCACGACGCGGGGTGGGAGCCCGCGATAGAATTCTTCCGCCTGCTGTCGGCGACCCGGGAGTGAGGCGTCCGCGCCCGACATGAAAGCAGTAGACAGTAGCCGGCAGTCGGTAATCAGTAGGAATACATTCGCCGCCGAACCGTCATCATACCTGCGGCGACATGCTTCACGCGGAGGCTACCGACTAGTTTCCGCTTCGTCGAGCTTCGCGCCCGCCAGTCCATGCGGTTGAGCTTCGTCTTCATCACCCTGCTGCTGCTCGCGCCCGCGCACGTCGCGGCGCGGCGGGCGGCGCGCGCGCCGGACGGCCACGCCAGCCCGCAACCCGTCTCGCTGTCCGTGGCCGTGCTCGACTTCGGCGAGGCGGAGGAGGGGCGGCGCGTGGCCGAGCACTTGGCGAAACTTCTGACGGTGGCGGCCGCGGACGCCGGCGTGAGGCTCTCGGC
>DATMVI010000217.1:0-2153 GCA_035563275.1 Pyrinomonadaceae bacterium | reverse complement strand
CGCCGGCGGCGGCGTGCGCCCGAGCGAGCCGCGCGTGCCGCTCGCGCAGGCGGCCGTGGCCTTCGACGTGGCGGGGCGCGAGGCTCTGGGCGGGCGGCTGCTCACGCAGCAGCTCTCGGGGACGCCGGACGCGCCCGTGCGCAACACGCGCGTGGTGGTCGAGAACCGCACGCCGCTCTTCTACAACTACGCCTCGGGCTGGGCGACCTTCTACGCCGAGGACGGCGTGCGCTGCGGCGAGGGGCTTTGGAAGCTCGAAGCGCTCGCGCCGCAGGAGCAGGTCGAGGTGGACACGCCGGGGCTGCGTCTGACGTGCCAGCCTTCGACGTGGCGGCTGGTGGCGACGACGCTTTTGACGCGCGCGGGCGACGTGGCCAAGCCGCCCGAGGGCGCGCCCGCCCCGGCCGAGACCGCGACGCCCGGCGGAGGCCAGACTGAAGGCGCGCAGGCGCCGGGCGCGTCGGCGGCGCTGCCACCGCTCGAAATCAACGTCAACGGCAAGACCATCCCCATCCAGCCCGGCAACCCGCTCGAAATCGTCGTCGGCAAAGAGCGCGTCCGCATCGTCGTCCAGCCGGCGCCTTGAAAGAGTCGGGCGTTGCGGCTTGCGGATTGAAAAGGCGAGTCGGCGCCTTCAATCCGCGAGCCGCAATCTCCTTGACTTCACCGGCGCGGCGGGACGAAACTTAGGGCGGACGAAAACCCCCAGCCGAAAACCGAAAGGAGGTGGACGCGATGGCCGAGGAGAGGCGCGAAGCGAAGTGCGCCCGCGAGACGTGCGGGTGTCCGGCGGCGCAGGGCAGCAAGTATTGCAGCGATCAGTGCGAGGACGCCGCGAAGTCTATAACCTTCGAGATTGGCTGCACCTGCCACCACCCGGACTGCGGGTAATGAAGTTTCGGGCTTCGAGTTTCGAGTCGGAGGCGGGTCGCCGCGCGGGCGCGTCGCCTTCCAACTCGCAACCCACGGCCCGAAACTTTTTCCGACCGGCCGGCGCGCGGGCGGAATTGTAACGGAAACGCAACAGCCGGCGGGGAACCGTCGCCCGTTCTGCCACATCACAGAGAGGCCCGCGCGCGGCCCCGGCCTTACTGCCGGGCGGAATGCGCGGACGCGGCCCGGTGGCCGGCGCGGGCGCTCGGGACAAAAGAGGCGGTGGCGCAAGTCGGTTGCGCCACCGCCTTTGACATGTCGGCGCGGATCGCGAGGCCGCCGACTCAATCGGTCCGGCCGGCTTAATCGGCCCAGTCGCCGGTGAACCTCAGGCTGTCGAAGTGGCGCACGAAGGCCGGCTCCAGCGGCCTGCCGTCGGGCTTGCTTCCGGCTGCCGGAGCGGGCCGATTAAATTTGCTCCGCGCCTACAGAGCCGGCCGGCCGCGGATAAATACCGCCCGGCGCGAAATAAATTCAGGCTTCGGGTTCCGAGTTAAAAGCGAGCCCCGCCAAGCCTCCCGAACCGGGAGCCGCGAATCCGAAACCCGAAACTCTTCCCCCCGGCGCGTTGAAGAGTCGGCGGGCGGCGCGATAAAGTAGGGCAGGGAGTTTAAGCCTTCAAGGATGAGCCGTTCGATTCATTTCGCCGACGGTGGCGAGAGGGCGCGCACCGCCGCGTCCGACGAGTCGGTGCGCGCGCGTCTGCGCGAGATCGTCGGCGGGGAGAACGTGCTGGTGGACGAGGAGCGCGTCGAGCCTTACGCGGGCGACGCGCTGAAGGAGAAGTTCCCGCCCGAGGCGGTCGTTCTGCCGCGCACGGCCCGCGAGGTCTCGGAGATTCTGCGGCTGGCTAACGAGCGCGGCTTCCCCGTCACGGCGCGCGGCGGCGGCGTCGGCTACACGGGCGGGGCCGTCCCCGTCGAGGGCGGCATCGTCTTGGGCACCGACCGCATGAACCGCATCAAAGAGGTGTCGGTCGAAAACCTCTACGCCGTCACCGAGCCGGGCGTGACCACCTACGCGCTGCAACAGGCGGTCGAGCGCGAAGGCCTCTTCTACCCGCCCGACCCGGCCTCCTATAAAAACTCTTACGTCGGCGGCAACATCGCCGAGAACGCGGGCGGCATCCGCTCGGCCAAGTACGGGGTGACGAAGCACTACGTGCTCGGCCTCGAAGTCGTGTTGCCGACGGGCGAGGTCGTCCGCGCCGGCGGGCGCAC
>DATMVI010000216.1:0-6409 GCA_035563275.1 Pyrinomonadaceae bacterium | reverse complement strand
CGGGTCGAGCCGGAAGGCGAGCGCTCGAACGAGCCTTCGGGGCGCGTCCTCGTGCGCGGCGGCGAGGGGCTTCGTCCGCGGCCGGGGGCGAGCGTCGTGCGCGGCCGCGCCGTCGCGCGTTTGATAGACGAGCTGCCGGTGCTGGCCGTCGTCGGCGCGCACGCCGAGGGCGGCCTTGAGATACGCGACGCGGCCGAGCTGAGGGTCAAGGAGTCGGACCGCATCAGCGCCGTGGTCTCGAACCTGCGGGCGATGGGGGCGCGGGTCGAGGAGCTGGAGGACGGGTTGCGCGTCGAGGGCGGCCGGCGCCTCAGCGGGGCGCGGCTCGACTCGTTCGGCGACCATCGCATCGCGATGGCCTTCGCCGTGGCCGCGCTCGCGGCCCGCGGCGAGAGCTTCATCGAGGGGGCCGAGGCGTGCGTCGGCGTCTCCTTCCCCGAGTTCTTCCCCCTGCTCGAATCCGTGGCCGAGCGATGAGCGGGCCGCGGCGCATCCTGCTCACGGGCTTCATGGGCGCGGGCAAGACGACCGTCGCCCGCGCCCTCGCGCGCCGGCTCGGCTGCGCCGCCGTCAGCCTCGACGAACTCGTCACGCGGCTCGAAGGCCGCACCCCGCAGGCGCTCATCGACGATGAAGGCGAGGACTACTTCCGCGACGCCGAGACGCGCGCCCTGCGCCGCGCCCTCGAACTTGAGCCGGCCCGCGTCATAGACACCGGCGGCGGCGCGTGGGCGCTCGCGCGCAACCGCGCCCTCGCCGCCGCGCACGATTGCCTGACCGTCTGGCTCGACGCCCCTTTCGACCTCTGCTGGCAAAGAATCAACGCCGAAGCCGGGGGCGCACGCCGCCCCCTCGCCCGCGACCGCGAGCGCGCCGCGCGCCTCTACGAGCAGCGCCTCGACGCCTACCGCCTCGCCGCCCTGCGCGTCCGCGTCACGCCCGGCCGCGACGCCGAGGCGCTGGCCGGCGAGATCGCGCGGGCGGCGCGCGCCGAAGCTTAAGGGTTTGCCGCGCCGCGCGGCTTCGGGCTACAGTTGGCGAAAATCCGAGCGCAAGGACGAGAACATGGGCGACAGGAACGACGACGCGAAGGCGCTGCGAGTCGCGAAGGAACTCAGCAACGCGCACAATTGGAAGCACCTCGCCCGCAGGGACGGCCGAGGGTTCTACGAGTTAAAGACCGACGACACCGGCGACGTGCCCGTCCGCCTCTTCCTCACGCCGCAGCTCTTGAACGACGCCGAGGACATCCTCTACCGCCAGATCGTCAACGCCACGCGCTTCCCCGGCACGCGCATGGTCGTGATTACGCCCGACACGCACTACGGCTACGGCATCCCCGTCGGCTGCGTCCTCATCACCGACGGCGACTCCGGCGCGGTGGCGATGGGGCCCGTCGGCTACGACATCGGTTGCTTCACGGCCGACACGCCCGTGCCGGCCGCCGACGGGAACTCGTACCCGATCGGAGAGCTGGCCGCGTCGGGCGGGGAGGTCTGGGTTTACTCGCTGTCGCCGGGACACAGGGTAGTGGTCGCGCGGGCGACGGCGAAGAAGACGCGGACGGCGGCGCCACTCGTCAAAGTCATGATCGACAACGGGCGCGAAATCCGCTGCACTCCCGACCACGAGTTCATGCTGCGCGACGGGAGCTACCGTCAGGCTCGGGAGCTTGAGCCGGGCGCTTCGCTCATGCCCTTTCACCTCCGGACGGACAAGGACGGTTACCGGCTTGTCCAGCACCCGGCCACGGGGACGACGCAGCGCGTCCACTGGGTGTTGGCCCGGCGCGGCCGGCTCGGCGAGATTCCGTCGTTCGCCGGACAGAGGACGGTTATCCACCACGTGAACTTTAACCCTGCCGACAACCGCCCCGAAAATCTCCGCTTCATGGGCGACCGCGACCACATGCGTTATCACCGCTCGCACGCGGAGAAGTTTACCCATTTCCGATCCGAAGAGTTTGAGACGCGGCGCCTGCGGGCGCTCGCGGAGAAGGCGCGCACGCCCGAGGGCCATGCTTATTACGCGCAGTGCGGGGCCAAAAATATCCTCGCCTACATGGCCGAAAGGCCCGAACACTTCCGGGCCGCCGTCGCCGGTAACGGCGAGCGCGGGAAGAAGCACCTGATTGCTTACAACACGAGTCCGGAGGGTCGCCGCAAGTCGTCCGAAGTCGCGCGCCGCCGACACGTTTGTGAGACCTGCGGCGAAACGGAGACGGGGGGCTTCGGCATCCACAATCACCGCCGCTGGCGGCACGGCTACAACCACAAGGTCGTGTCGGTCGAGCCGTTGGGTGAGAGGGAAGATGTTTATTGCCTGACCGTGCCCGAGTACGGGAACTTCGCGCTCGACGCCGGGGTCTTCGTGCATAACTGCGGGATGATGTCGGCGCGGTCGGGCGTGGAGGCGGGGAGGGCGACGCCGGAGAAGAGGTTGGAGTTCAACCGGGCGGTGATGGGGCGCGTGGACATGGGCTTCGGGGGGAAGAGCAAGCGGCTGGGGAAGCTCTCCGAGCCGGAGTTCCAGAACCTCGTGCGCGGGGGCGCGGAGTATTACGTCGAGCGTTACGGCGCGACGTTCGACCGCGGCCACGCCGAGCGCCACCGCATCCCCGTCGAGGACGGCTGGCGGATTCCGTGGGGCGGCAAGGGGCGGCCCGAGCGGGGCCTTGAGCAGTTGGGGAGCCTCGGCGGGGGGAACCATTTTATCGAGTTGCAGCGCTCGGAGCAGGCCGGGACGCTCTTCGTGCAGGTGCATACGGGGAGCCGGGGCTTCGGGCACGGGCTGGCGACGAACTACTTCGAGCTGGCGCGCGAGGAGCACCCGGAGTTGATGAAGGACATCGACCTCGGCTACTTCACGCCGGAGTCGAAGCACTACCGGGATTACCTGAACGCCGTGGCGGCCGGCGGCAACTACGCCATCCTCAACCGCCTCGTCATCTTCGAGCAGGTCTCGGAAGCCTTCCGCGAGGTCTTCGGCGAGGAGTTGGAACTGGTCTACGAGATCAGCCACAACCTCGTGCAGAGGGAGTGGCACCCGGAACTCGGCGAGGTGTGGGTGCACCGCAAGGGCGCGACGCGCGCCTTCCCCGCCGGCCACCCGGCCCTGAGGGGCACGCACTGGGAGGGGGCGGGCCACCCCGTTTTGATTCCGGGGAGCAACAAGGACTGGAGCTACATCCTGCGCCCGCTCGAAGGCGCGGCTAACAGCGGCTACTCGGTCAACCACGGCGCGGGCCGGAGGCTCTCGCGCGGCGAGGCCAACCGGACGCTCTCGCAGCGCAAGATCGACGACGAGTACGCGGAGGCCGGCGTCGTCGTCAACGCCGACGGGCGCGTGCCGCTGGACGAGGCCGCGCCCGCCTACAAGCCGGCCGAGGAGGTCGTCGCGGCCGTCGTCGGCGCGGGGCTGGCCGAAATCGAGCACCGCCTCTGGCCGCTCGCCTCGCTCAAGGGCGTGGACGAGCGCAAGGGCGGCCGGCGCAAAGGCCGCGAGCGGCGGCAACGCGGGGAAGGCAGAAAGTCGGGCGAGCATTACTGACCGACGGGGCCGCCGAGACTAGCGAAGTCTCGGCGGCCCCGCGTCGTTGACGAAGCCCGCGGCCCGCGTCTCAGGCGCCGCGGCCGCCCTTGCGCGCGCGCAGGAGCTTGAGGAGGGCGAGTTCTTCGACGGTGTACTCGGGCTGCTGGCGCGCGATGAGGCGGGCGCGGCGCGGGCGGAACTCCTCGATGGTCTGGCCCGCCTCGTAGGCTTCGACGACGGCCGGGTGGATGTAGCAGTCGCGGCAGACCGAGGGCGTGTTGCCTAAGTGCTCGGCGACGCTCTGGACGGCGCGCGTGACGTTGCGGCGCGCCTCGCGCGCGTCCTCGCAGCAGCCGACCTCGGCCAGCGCCACGGCCGCCAGCAGCGTCCCGCCCCACGTGCGAAAATCTTTCGCCGAGAAGTCGGGCGAGGTCGCCGCCTTGATGTACTCGTTCACGTCGCGCGGCGTGACGGGGCGGGCGCGCCCCTCGTCGTCGAGGTAGTTGAAGAGGCGCGAGCCGCCGACCGACTTCACGTCGCGCATCAGCGCGGCCAACTCCTCGTCCACGAGGAGGCGGCGGTGCCTGACGTGGTGCTTACCCGTGAAGCTGAATTCGAGCCGGCCGCCGCGCTTGATTTCGAGGTGGCGGTTGCGGAGCGTCGTCACGCCGTAGGTGCGGTAGCGCTTGACGGAAGTCTCGGAGCCGACGCGGAAGTAGAGGTCGTTGATGAGGCGGACGACGACGGCCAGCACGCGCTCCTTCGGCAGACCTTCGCGCGCGATGTCCTCGTTCGTCCGCCGCCGCAGCGCGGGGAGGAGTTCGCCGAAGCGCTCGATCTTTTCGTACTTGCGCCGCGCGCGCCGCGCGACGAAGGACGGGTGGTAAATGCGCTGGACGCGCCCGGAGGTGTCGAGGCCGATGGCTTGGAGCGAGCTGCGCGGCGAGGGCGAGACGCGCACCTCGCGCCACGCGGGCGGGACGGCGAGCGACTTGATGCGCTCCAGCGCTTCGGCGTCGCGGACGGGGCGGCCGTCGGCCGTCTCGTAGCGGAAGCCCGCGCGCTTCGAGCCGCGCCGCCGCCACCAGCGCGCGCGCCGGCCGCGTGTAACACTTCCGGCCAACGCGCCCGCCGCGCTGTTTGGTTGAATTGCAGCCTCGGCCGCCGCCACCTTCGCAAACCCCCTTCGTTCGTCACTCTCCGACCCGGCGGCTTCACGCAAACAAAACGCGAGCCATTCGATTGCGGCTTGTGGATCGCGGCTTCGCGGCGCGCGCAGGTCGGAGGCGCGGCGGATTAAACACGGAGTTCACGGAGCAGGACACGAAGGGCGCGGAGAAAACATTTCTTCTCCGCGCCCTCTGCGTCCTGCCCAGTGAACTATGTGTCGAAACGAACTGAAGTCTTTAGTCAACCGACGCCGGGCCGCGAGTCCGACCCGCGCTCGTCAGGACGCCCCCTGCGCCTGCTCGGCCGGGGCGTAATAGAGGATGCGGTTGCAGTTGTCGCACTGGATGATCTCTTCGCCGCGGCGGACTTCGGACATGATCTGGGGGCGCAGGGCCATGAAGCAGGCCGAGCAGGAACCGTTGCGCGCCTCGGCCAGCGCGACGCCGTCGCGGATGCGGGCGCTGATGCGCTTGTAGAGCGACTTGGCCGCGGGCGTCAGCTCCTCGAAGAGGCGCTCGCGCTCGGCGCGGCGGGCCTCAAGCTCGGCGGCCTGCGCCCGCGTCTGCTCCTCGAACGACTTCAGACGCTCGTCGAACTCGCCGCGCAGCCGGGCCAACTCCGGCTCGCGCTCCGCCAGACTCTTCTCGGCCTGCTCGCCGGCCTCCATCTGTTCGAGTGTTTTCGTCTCCAGCTCCGAGATGCGCCGCTTGGCGGCGTCGGCCTCGCGGATGGCCGCCTCGTAAGCCTTCGAGTTGGTCGAGGACATCAGGTCGCGCTCGGCCTTCTCGGCGCGGGCGCGCTGCTCGGCGAGGTCTTTGTCGAGCTGCTGGCGGGCGGCCCGCGCGGCGTCGCGGGCCTGTTCGAGGGCCTTAAATTCGAAGGCGCGCTGGTCGAACTCACTTTCGACCTCGGCGCGCCTCTGCGGGATGGATTCCAGTTCGGCTTGTAGTTTGCGGATGCTCGTATCGGCGATCTGTAAAGCGATGAGTTGCTGCAATTCCGCTTTCACTCTGCGTTTCTCCTCAAAATATCAGGGCGTGACGCAGCCATTCTCTCAAATGCGGTGACGGGTGACAAGCGGGCAGGCGGGGGCCGGTTAAAAGCGGCGCGCCTTTCACCCGCCGCCCATTACTAAAACCACCTTGCCGAAGGTGGCGTTGGATTCGAGGCGGTCGTAGGCGGCCGGGGCGTCGGAGAGCGGCCGGGTCGAGTCGAGGACGGGGCGCAGCAGCCCGCGCGCGAAGAGCGGGACGACCTCGGCGGCGAAGCGGCGGACGGCGCGCGCCTTCTCCTCGTTCGAGCGCGCGCGCAGCACCGTGCCGACGACGGTCAGCCGCTTCGACATGACGACGCGGAAGTCGAGCGGCGCGCTCACGCCGCCGAGCGTGCCGACGAGCACCATCCGGCCGCGCGGCGCCAGCGCGTCGAGGTTGGCCGCGAGGTAAGAAGCGCCGACGAGGTCGAGCACGACGTTCGCGCCCGCGCCCCGCGTCCAGCCGCGCACGGCCTCGGCGAAGACCCGCGGGTCGCCGCCGACCGCGACGCCCTCGTCCAGCCCGAACTCGCGCGCCCGCTCGATCTTCTCCGGCGTGCGCGCCGTGCCGTAGACCGCGCCCGCCCCGGCCGCGCGCGCGAGCTGCGCCGCCGCCGTCCCCACCCCGGAGCCGGCGGCGTGGACGAGCACGCGCTCGCCCGTCCGCAGACGCGC
>DATMVI010000215.1:0-3796 GCA_035563275.1 Pyrinomonadaceae bacterium | reverse complement strand
TCACACCGCCACGGGGGCCGGGATGCTCGGGTGGGCTTGGTAACCTTCCAGCTCGAAGTCCTCGAACTCGTAATCGAAGATCGAAGCGGGGCGGCGCCTGATGCGGAGGCGCGGCAGAGGCAGAGGCTCGCGCGAGAGCTGGAGGCGAGCCTGCTCGGTGTGGTTGAGGTAGAGGTGGCAGTCGCCGCCCGTCCAGACGAAGTCGCCCGCGTCCAGCCCGCACTGCTCGGCGACCATGTGCGTCAGCAGCGCGTAGGAGGCGATGTTGAAGGGCACGCCGAGGAAGACGTCGGCCGAGCGCTGGTAGAGCTGGCAGGAGAGGCGGCCCCCCGAGACGTAGAACTGGAAGAGGACGTGGCAGGGCGGCAGCGCCATCCTGTCCAGCTCGCCGACGTTCCACGCCGAGACGACGAGGCGGCGCGAGTCGGGGTCGGCCTTAATCTGCTCGACGACGTTGGCGATCTGGTCAATCGTCCGCCCGTCCGCCGTCTGCCAACGCCGCCACTGCTTGCCGTAGACCGGCCCCAGCTCGCCCTCCGCGTCCGCCCACTCGTCCCAGATCGTCACGCCGTGCTCGCGCAGGTAGCCGACGTTCGTGTCGCCGCGCAGGAACCAGAGCAGCTCGTGGATGATGGAGCGGAGGTGGAGCCGCTTGGTGGTGAGGGCGGGGAAGCCCTCGCGCAGGTCGAAGCGCATCTGGTGGCCGAAGACGCTGAGCGTGCCCGTGCCCGTGCGGTCTTCCTTGCGCGCGCCGTGTTCGAGCAGGCTCGCGAGCAGGTCGAGATAGGCCCTCATGCCCCCTCCGTCGCGGGCCGCAGAAGGAAGTCGAAAGACTCCGCCGGGGCGAGGTCGCGCGGCTCCGCGCCGCCGAGGAAGAGGCGCGCGGGGCTCGGGCCGACGAGGCGGACGCTCGCTCCCTCGACGCGCAGCATCGTCCCCTCGCGCAGGCCGACGACGCGGACGCCGGGGTTGGCGAGGACGAACTCCGACAGGCGGTCGTCGCGCGTCTCGCCGTGGTGGTTGGGCAAGCTCTCGCTCGTGTAGTGCGGGTTGATCTGGAAGGGGACGAGTCCCAAAGCCCTGAACGTGGGCGGCTCGACGACGGGCATGTCGTTGGTGGTGCGGATGGTCGGGCAGGCGACGTTCGAGCCGGCGCTCCAGCCGACGTATGGCGCGCCGCGCTCGACGCGCTCGCGGATGGCTTCGACGACGCCGGCCGCGTACATCTCGCGCAGGAGGTGGAAGGTGTTGCCGCCGCCGACGGCGACGGCGTCGGCCCGCCCGACGGCCGAGAGCGCGTCGGCGGCGGCGTGAATCCCCACGACCTCGTGGCCCATCGGGCCGAGCCTCGCCTGCACCCTCGCCGCGTAGTTGTCGTAAGTCCTGTCCACGGACGCGAAGGGGACGAAGAGGACGCGCCGCGGCGCGGGGCCGAGGAAGTCTCTGACCTCGCTGAGGAAAAGTTCTGACGGCTCGTCGCCGAGGAGTTCCGAGCCGTTGCTGAGCAGGAGTAGTCTTTTGTCGCTCATCTTCTTCGGGTTCCGGCCTCGCGGATGTTAGCAGATTCAGGGGGCGGCGCGCCGCTCCGCCCGCTGAATCTCTTCGCGGAGCGCCTGACGCTCGACGAGGAGCCGCAGGAACAGGTGGCGCCGCCGGGCGAGGAGCACGACGGCCTTGAACCAGCCGCGCATGTCGTGCAGTTCTTCGAGCGAGCGCATCGCCGCGTAGCCGCAGACGACCGCCGCCGGGGCGGCGACGAGCGCCGCGACCCAGCCCCACCAGTAAAAAGTCAGCCCCGCGACGACGAGCCACGTCAAAGGCATCAGGGCGACGGCCGCGAGGATTTTCACCGTCGGCGCGATCTCGTCGACGCCGTGGCGCGGCACGAGCCGCGCGAGCAGCGCGCACAGAAGGTAGGCCGGATAATGCAGGGCCGCGCCGGCGATGGCAAGCGGCGAGAGCAGCAGCAGCAGCGCGCCGCGCAGGAGGAAGTGGCGGAAGACGTACCACGCCGAGTGCCTTGAGAGCGAGAGGTTCTCGGGGGCGATGCCGATGCGCCGCAGCGCCGCCTCGTGGCGGAGGATGCGCGGGCCGAGGCCGTCCGCGCCGGCCGCCGGGGTCAGGCGGCCGAGCGCGCCGGCCGCGAAGCGACGCAGGAAGTCGAAGCGCGCGGCCAGAGGCAGGCGGACGTTGAGCCCCTCGTAGATCGAGGAGAAGAGTCTCTCGGCCCTGTGCGCGACGCCGAGCTGCTCCTCGGTCTCGACGTTGAGCGTCACCTCGCGCAGCGCCGCCTCGACGCGCGCCGAAAGCTCGCGCACCGCGTCGCGCGGCGGCTCGCCCTCTTCGTCCAGCCCGACGGGCGCGACTTCGAGCGGCTCGCCGAAGCGCAGAAGCGCCTCGCTGCGGAAGGAGGTCTTCGAGGTGTAGTAGAGGCCGACCGGCACGATCCGCAGGCCGAGCGGGCGCGCGCCGTCATCGGCCGCGGCCTCGTCGCCGATCGAGGCCGCGCCGAGGGCGATGCGCGCCGCGCCGGTCTTGACGGGCAGAAGCTTGGTCGAGTTGTGCGACACGCCCTCGGGGAAGAGCGCGATGCAGCGGCCGCGGCGGAGCAGGCGGCGGCACGCCTCGAAGGTCAGGCGGTTCTGCGAGAGGTCGGCCCCGGCGTCGGCGCGGCGATGGAGCGGGAGGGCCTCGACCGTGCGGAGCAGCGCGCCGAGGACGGGCAGCGGGAAGAGCGTGGACTTGGCGAGGAAGGAGATGCGACGCGGCAGCGCGGCGAAGACGAGCGCCGGGTCGATGAGGCCGTTCGGGTGGTTGAGGACGAAGAGGAGCGGCCCGGCCGGCGGCACGAGGTCGGCGCGGCTCGTCTCGATGCGGCGGAAGAAGAGGCGCAGCGCGACGCTCACGGCGGCGTGTACGAGCCGC
The DNA here is from genome assembly GCA_035563275.1 of Pyrinomonadaceae bacterium. Lineage (GTDB taxonomy): Bacteria > Acidobacteriota > Blastocatellia > Pyrinomonadales > Pyrinomonadaceae > QHXN01. The sequence goes on along the minus strand of DATMVI010000215.1, from coordinate 871 downwards.
TGCGCGGGCCTCCCCTTCCGCCGCCTCAGCATGTCGAAGAGTCGCAGGACTCTCACATCCCCCGGCATCGCCCTCATGGTCGCAAATGCGCCCGCGATTCACAAACAGGCGGTAGGATTTTTGATTCGCGATTTTTGATTTAGTCGTCAGCCGTCAGGTGTCGGTCGTCGGTTCTCTGCCCTCACCGGTGGCTGATGACTTTCAACCGCGAATCAAAAATCAAAAATCTATAACCCCGCGGCTTGACGCCGTCGCCGTCGCGGTTACAAATTGGCCTCGCGCGGTCTACGAAAAATTAGGGCGGCGGCCGCGGCCGTGTCCGAAGAGGGAAGCGTATGTCGTCAACATCAACGCCGTGTTCGCACCTCGACCAGTTGCCCGAAGTCTCGGCCCGCACGGGCGGGTGCGAGGAGTGTCTGAAGACGGGCGACGCGTGGGTGCACCTGCGTCTGTGCCGCGCGTGCGGGCACGTCGGCTGCTGCGACAGCTCGAAGAATAAGCACGCGACGCGCCACTACCGCGCGACCGCGCACCCGGTCATCAGCTCCTTCGAGCCGGGCGAGGACTGGAGCTGGTGTTACGTGGACGAGGTCTTCATGGCCTGAGCGGCCGGAGACTGTGAGGGGGACGAGATGATTACCCGCAGACCGGCCGAGGGGCGCGGGCGCACGCACGCCGACTGGCTCGACAGCCGCCACACCTTCTCCTTCAACCGCTACTACGACCCGAACTGGTCGGGCTTCCGCCGCCTGCTCGTCATCAACGAGGACTTCGTCGCCCCGGCCAAAGGCTTCGGCACGCACTCGCACCGCGACATGGAGATCATCTCCTACGTGCTGGCGGGCGCGCTCGAACACCGCGACAGCATGGG
>DATMVI010000214.1:0-10085 GCA_035563275.1 Pyrinomonadaceae bacterium | reverse complement strand
GCGGGGGCGGCGGTGCGGTTCCAGTCGCGCAGCAGGGCGCGCTGCTCGGAGGGGGGCAGCAGGGGGAGGGCGGAGAGGGGGCGGGAGGGGTCGGCGGCGACGGCTTCGAGCAGCACCTCGTAGTGCCCCATCATCCGCCGGACGGCTTCGATGTCGAACCGGCTCTGGTCGAAGATGATGCCGAGCGATAGCTCGGCCCCGGGCGCGACCATGACGCTGATCGGGTAGTTCGTCTGCTCGATTGAGCGAATGTCCTCGACGCTCAGCCGGGCGGAGCGTCTGGTGAGCGAATCGTCAATCGGGTAGTTCTCGAAAGCCAGAATCGAGTTGAACAGCGACGCCCCCCTCGGAACCTCGCTCCACGCCTGAACCTGTAAGAGCGGGCTGTACTCGTACTCCCCCATCTCGATGAGCCTTGATTGAAGCTCGTGCAGCCAGTCGAGCACGAGAGCGTCGCGCGAGACGCGTACGCGCACGGGCAGCGTGTTGATGAAGAGCCCGACCGTCTGCTCGACCCCCTTGAGCGAAGCGGGTCTGCCGGAAACGACTGTGCCGAACGTCACGTCGTCGCTGTCGGTGTAGCGGCTGAGGAGCAGCGCCCACGCGCCCTGAACGATGGTGTTCATCGTCAGGCGTTGCTGCCGGGACAGGCTTTGCAGCGCGGCCGACGCTTCCGCGCCGAGCTTGGTGCGGTATTCCGCGAATCCGCTCGGCGCCTCCGCGGCACCGGCGGCGGCGGGCTTGTTGGCCGGGATGTGGGTCGGAGCAGTCAACCCACGGAGCGTCTTGCGCCAGAAAGCTTCGGCCTTCGTGAGGTCTTGGCGCGTCAGCCATTCGATGTAGCCGGAATAGGGGAGCGCGGGCCCCAACTCGACGGGGCTCCCCGCGCGCGCGCCCTCGTAGAGCGCGAAGACATCTTTGAGAACCAGATAAACAGACCAGCCGTCGAGCAGCAGGTGGTGGAACGACCAGATCAGGTCGTAGGAATCGTCGCCCGTCCTCACCAGCGTGAGACGCATCAGAGGGGCCTGACTCAGCTCGAACCCGCGCAGCCGATCCCGCTCCTTGAGCGAATGCAGCCTGACGCCCAGCTCGGCCTCGGAGAACCCCCGCCAGTCCTCCTCCGCGAACGACAGGGGCGCGTGCTCGCTCACGACCGCCAGCGGCTCGGGGAGCGCCCCCCACGTAAACGAGGTGCGCAGGATACTGTGGCGGCGGATCACCTCTTCCCACGCGGCGCGGAACGCGGCGACATCCAACTCGCCCCGCAGGGCGCAGCTCATCTGATTGACGTAGACGCCGGAGGCCGGGTCGGCGAGGCTGTGGAAAAGCATCCCCTGCTGCATCGGCGTCAGCGGGTGTATGTTCTCCGGCTGCGACCCGCCCAGCAGCTCCGACAGCTTCCCTGCGCTGAGACTGCCGAGTGCGGCGGCGGCCAGCGGGAAGTCGCTCGGCCTGAGGTCGAAGTCCCGCGGCTCGCGGCTGAGCGCGACGGCCGACCTGAGAAAATCGGCCACGCGTTCGGCCAGAGCCTCTACGGTGGCCCGGCGGTGCGACTGAGTGTTGAACCTGATGTCGAGGTGCAACTGCCTGCCCGCGACGTAGCCGCTAACTTCCAGCAGGTATCTCCTCCGCTGTGCGGGGCTGTGGTCGGGGGCGTCGATGTCGAGCGCGGTGTCGAAGAGCGCCGACTCTCTCAACACCTGATCGAGGTGGCCGAGGTAGTTGAAGCTGACCTCGGCCTGCGGCATCGCGCGCAGTGCCTCCGGGGCGTGGTCGGCGCGCTCCGAAGAGAGCAGCAGGCCGAAACCGATGCCGCGCCGGGGGACGGCGCGCAGCGTGTCCTTGACGACCGCCACGGCGTCCGCGGGCCCGCGCGCCCCGCCGAAGTCGAGGCGTACGGGGTAGAGCGAAGTGAACCAGCCGACGGTCCGCGACACGTCCACGCCGTCGAAGAGGTCTTCGCGCCCGTGCCCTTCAAGCTCCAACGGGACGGGCCCGCTGGCCCACGACGAGAGCGCGCTGCCGACGGCCGCGAGCAGCAGTTCGTTGACCGACGAGCGGAGGGCTTTCGGCACGCGCTCGACTATTTCCTGCGACTCCTCGCGCGTCAGCGCCACGCGCACGGCGTCGGCAAACTCTTCCCGGTTCTCACCGCCGGGGCCGTCCACGGGCAGCCTCGCGCCCCCGATTCGTGAGAGGCCGAGCCAGTAGGCCGCGTCCTCGTCCAGCTCCGCCGAAGAGGAAAGCTCACGCAGACGCGCCGCCCAAGTCCTCCACGAAGAGGTCTTCGGCGGGAGCGCCGCCGCCTCGCCGCGGGCCAGTTGGCCGTAGACGGCGTGGAGGTCTTCGAGGAGGATGCGCCACGACACCCCGTCCACGGCGAGGTGGTGGACGACTATCAGAAGGCAGTCCGGCATCCGTCCGCCGAACGAGAAGAGGCGGGCCTTCATCAGAGGGCCTTCGCCCAAGTTAAGCCCGGCCTGCAACTCGGCGGCCTCCGCCTCCACGGCCCGCCACATCTCCGCCTCGTCCGAACCGCGCACCTCGCTGCGCGAGAAGATGTCGTGCGCGTCGGCTTCCGCGTTGAACTGTTGCCACCCGCCCGCGCCCCGCCGGAAGCGCAGGCGCAGCGCGTCGTGGTGCGAGACGAGGGCGCGGAACGTCTCGGCGAGGATGCGCGGGTCGAGCGGCCCGCGGGCCCGGAGGGCGACCGATTGGTTGTAGTGGTGCGGCTCGTCAAGCTCCTGCGCGAAAAACCAGCGTTGAATGGGCGTGAGCCAGACCTCGCCGGAGACGGCCGCCTGCTCGTCGCCGCCGTCGCGGTTCGAGGACGCGGCCTCGGCGAGCTCGGCAATCGTCTGGTGCTTGAAGAACTGCTTGCTGGTCAGGTGGATGCCGGACTGGTTCAGCTTCGCCAGAATTTGCAGGATGAGGATCGAGTCGCCGCCCAGCTCGAAGATGTTGTCGTGTACGCCGACCCGCTCAAGGTTCAAAACCTGACGCCACGCGTCGGCGAGCGCCTGCTCGACGTGGTTGCGCGGCTCGACGCCGGCAGGGCGTTCGAGCGCGGCCTCGACCGGGGGCGGCAGCTTCTTAGAGTCGAGTTTGCCGTTCGGCAGCAGCGGCAGACGTTCCAGCATCACGAAGGCGGACGGAACCATGAAGTCGGGCAGCTTGCGACGCAGGAACTCCGTCAGGTCGGCCGCCCCCGGCTGCTGCGCGCCGCCGCCCGCGGCGACGTAGGCGACCAGACGCTTGCCCCCCTGCTCGGTGTCGAGCGCGACGACGGCGCAATCCTTCACGGCCGGGTGCGACGAGAGGCACGTCTCGATCTCGCCCACCTCGATGCGGAAGCCGCGAATCTTGACCTGCGCGTCGGCCCGCCCACGGAACTCGATGGCCCCGCCCCGGAGGAAGCGGCCGCGGTCGCCCGTCCTGTACATCACGGAGAAGTCGGCGGACGCCTCGCGCGCCGCCGAAGGGTTTTTGACGCCCGTGAAACTCCAGACCGTGTAGTCCTGAAGCCCGTCGCGGCTGTTGACGACGTAGGGCAGCGGGTAGACTTCGATGTCGCCGGCGCCGAGTTCGAGGAGCAGCCCGACCATCGCCGCCTTATCCTCTTCGGCGTCTTTGCCGGGCGCGATCAGGGCCGCCGCGGGCGTGTAGGTCAGAGGGTCTTCGACCTCGCCGTCGTCTACGCCGACGATGGGCAGAAGGGTCTGAATCGCGAAACGCCCGCCGCCCTTCAGCGAGAGGAAGAGGTTACGCAGCGAGTTGAGCGGGTTCGCCAGACGGTCGAGCAGCAGGGTCGAGACGGCGAAGTCCTGACTGCCGGGCGCGACGCCCGCCTCGGAGGGGAACGCCTCGGGCTCCACGTCAACTCTCGCCATCGCCGCGTCGAGGCCGGCGTCGCGCGCCTTCTGCACGAAGACCGGGTTGAAGTCCAACCCCTTCACGCGCGCGCCCATCCCCCTCAAAGTCTTTAAGACCTCGCCGTTGCCGAAGCCGAAGTCTACGCCGCTCAACCCCGCGAAGCTCTCGAACGGCAGGAGCCGGCGCAGCACCTCCGCGTTGATCCCGCAGGAGGCGTAGCTGTCGTTGATGCCCTCGATCAGGTAACGCGTGAAGGCGCCGTAGACGGCATCGTCTTCGCCGTGGCGCGCGATGAAGGAGTGCGTCTTCTTAATCAGGTCGGGGCTGAGCGACTCGATCAGCTTGAAGACCGCCGGGGGCGACGGCCGCCGCGCCGACTCGAGTCTGCCCGCGCCCGTCGCTCGGCCGCGCCGCGGCTGCCCCTCCCGCTTGAACTCCCTTATCTCGGCCGAGGCCGTCTCGTCTTCGAGCGGGCGGTGGTCGGAGAAGTATTCGTGGACGAGGAAGGGGTTCGGCAAAAATCTTGAGGCGGTGACGCCGGGTTTGTTCAGATAGCCGCGCGCCATGCCCGGCCCCGAGATGTAGATTTCGCCCGTGACGCCCTCCGACACGGGGTTAAGCTTCGGGTCGAGGATGTACGTCCGGGTGTTGAAGATCGGGAACCCTATGGGCACCGCGCCCGTCTCGAAACTGTCCCCGCTCTCGACCTTCCAGAGGTGCGAGTAGACCGTGTATTCGGTCGGACCGTAGGCGTTCATGAACCGGCAGCGGCGCGACCACCGCGAGGCGAGCTCGGGCGGACAGGCCTCGCCGACGGCGACGACGGTCAGCTCCTCCGGGTGCTGCAAGGCGTCGGGGTCGAGCGCCTTCAGCATGGAAGGAACCATCACCATCACGTTGATGCGGTGTTGGTTGACGGCCTCGATTAGTCCCTGCGAGTCGAGTTCTTCCCGCTCCAGCATGACGAGCGTGGCCCCGTTAAGGAGCGCCATGCACGTCTCGCCCACGGCCGCGTCGAAGCTGAAGGATGCGAACTGTGAGATGCGGCTGTCGGGCGTCAGCCCGAAATTGCTCGCCTGCCACGCGGCGAGGTTCGCAAGCCCCCGGTGCTCGACGACGACCCCCTTTGGCTTGCCCGTCGAGCCCGAGGTGTAGATGACGTAGGCGGCGTTACGCGGGGTGGCAACGTGCTCGGGGTTCTCGGCGCTCTCGCCCTCGATGGTGTCGCGCTCGGCGTCGAGGCAGATGACCAGCGACCAGACGGCCGGCAGCCTGTCGAGCAGGTGCTCCTGCGTCAGGAGGATGGGGACGGCGGAGTCTTCGAGCATGTCGGCCAGCCGCTCGGAGGGGTACCCGGGGTCGAGCGGCACGTAGGCCCCGCCCGCCTTGAGCACCCCGAGCAGGGCCGCCACCAGCCCCTCGCCCCTCTCGAGGCAGAGGCCGACGCGCACCTCGGGGCCGACGCCGAGCGAGCGGAGGCGGCGGGCGAGGCGGTTGGCGCGCTCGTTAAGGTCGCGGTAGGAGGTGGTGCGGCCGGCGCAGACGAGGGCGGGGCGGTCCGGGTCGGCGGCGGCGCGGCGCTCGAAGAGGTGGTGGAGGCAGTCGGGGGGGGCGGCGTGGCGCGCGGCGGGGGGCGGGAGCAGGGCGCGGCGCTCGGGCGGGGTGAGCAGGTTCAGCTCCGACACCCGGCGCGCGGGGTTCTCCGCCGCCGACCTGAGAAGCGTCTCGTAGTGGCCGAGCATCCGCCGGATGGTCGCGGCCTCGAAGATGTCGGTGTTGTATTCCAGAGAGATTTGCAGCCTCCCCGCGGCCTCCACGACGGTAAGGATAAGGTCGAAACCGACCGTGCCGTTGTGTACGGGGAAGGGTTCGAGCGTGAGCCCGGTGAGGCTGATCTCCTCGGCCGGGGTGTTCTGCACGACGAACTTAACTTGAAACAGCGGCGTGTAGCTCAGGCTGCGCTGCGGCTGGAGCGCGGCGACCAGCCGCTCGAAGGGCAGGTCTTGATTGGCGAACCCGTCGAGCGAAATCTCCCTGACGCGGCGAAGGAGTTCGCGGAAGGTCGGGTCGCCGGAGAGGTCTGCGCGGAGGGTGAGCTGGTTGATGAAGAAGCCGATGAGCCCTTCGGTCTGCGACCAGTTGCGGTTGGCCACGTCCGTGCCGACGGCGAGGTCGTCCTGCCCCGTGTAGCGTTGGAGCAGCGCGTAGAAGCCCGCGAGCATCGTCATGAAGAGCGTCGCGCCTTCGCGCTGACCCATCTCAAGGACGGCCCGCGAGAGCCGCTCGTCCAGCTCTGCCTCCGCGACCGAGCCCCGGAACGACTGCACGGGGGGGCGGGGCCGATCCGCGGGCAGGTCGATGGCGAACTCCAGCCCCGCCAGTTGCGCCTTCCAGTAGTCGAGTTGTTGCGCGAAAAGCTGCTGGTGAAACGGCTCCTGCTGCCAGAGCGCGTAGTCCGAATATTGAATCGTCATCTCCGGCAGCGGCGAGGGCCGCCCTTCGGAGAAGGCCTCGTAGAGCGCGCCGAGTTCGCGCACCATGACGCCGAGCGACCAGCCGTCGCCGATGATGTGGTGCATCGTAAAGAGGAGCACGTGGTCGTCCGTGTCGAGCCGTATGAGGCCGAGTCGCAGCAGCGGCCCGGTGGCGAGGTCGAAGGGGCAGGCGGCCTCCTCGGCGGCCAGTCGCCTCGCTTCACCCTCCCGCTCGGCGGCGGGCAGGCGCATCAGACACGTGACCGGGAGACTTACGGGCAGGGCGGGGCCGACCACCTGCCGCGGCCTTCCGTCCACGGCTGGGAAGGTCGTCCGCAGGATTTCGTGCCGCCGGATGATCTCCGAGAAAGCGCCCTCCATCGCCGTGACGTTGAGGCTTCTTCTCAGGCGCACGGCCGCGGGGATGTTGTAGGTGGCGTCGCCCGGCCGGAGCTGGTCGAGGAACCAGAGGCGCTGCTGCGCGTAAGAGAGCGGCGCGGCGGCGGTGTCGCTCCTGCCCGCAATCCTTTGGGGCGCGGGCGCGGCCTTCTGCGCCCCCTTCAGTTTTTGGGCGAGGATGCCGCGCTTTTCCGGCGAGAGGTTGGCGATGCGTTTGAGCAGGTCACTCATTGTTAATCCCGTGCGGTTGAGAAAAGAGAACTTGATGAAGCCGGGGCGTCGGTTACGACGAAGCGCGGCCGGCGGCGGAGGCCGCGGGCGGCGGGCCGGCGCGTCAGCCTTTCATGCCGTGGGGAGGGCGGCCGCCGAGGAATGGCCGACGCGCGCGCCGCGCGCCGCTTCCTGCAACTCGCGCAGGTGCGCGAGTCCGTCAAGGATCGTGTCGTGCGCGAGGCCGAAGTCGAGCAGGCAGGCGACCTCGTCCGCGTCGATGGCCTTCAGAGCCCCGACCATCTGGCGGCAGCTCTCCGGCGTGCCGAAGAGCGCGCTCGTCCTGAAGTATCGCTCGAAGGCGATGTCGAGAAACGTCTCCTCGTCCTGCTCGGAGAGGTCTAGGCCGTCGCCCTCCGCCGGCGCCCCCGGCGTCGGCTTCGTCCGCGTCATTTGCAGGAAGGAGCGCAGGTACTCGCAGAACGGGCCGCGCGTCAGCTCCCTGACCTCCTGCAAGTCAGACCCGACGAAGGTGTGAAGCATGACGGACACGCGGCCGGCGCGCGGGTCGTGCCCGTTTTCGGCGAGCGACCGCCGGTAGGCCCTGATGCGTTCGCCGCACTGTTCGAGGCTCTGCTCCATCAGGCCCGTGAGCACCCCCGCGCCGATACGTCCCGCCTCGACGAAGGTCTGCTCATGCGTCGCGGTGATCCAGACGGGCAGCTCCGGCTGGAGGGGGTTCGGATAAATTCTCACGTCGACCTCGACGCCCTTGCCGTTCTTCAGGCGGATGCTCTCGCCCCGCCAGAGCCTTTTAACCAACTCGATGTCGCGAAACATCATCTCCTTGCGGGTCTCGTAACGTTCCGGGGCGAGCACGAAGTCGTCGGCCAGCCAGCCGGACGCGAAGGCCACGCCGACGCGGCCGTCCGAGAGGTTGTCGACCGTGGCCCACTCTTCGGCGACGCGCAGCGGATTCTGCAAAGGCAGCACGACGGAGCCGGCGCGGAGCCGGAGCCGGCTCGTGATGCTCGCCAGCGCGGCGGTAATGACGGCCGGGTTGGGGTAGAGGCCGCCGAAGGGTTTGAAGTGTCTTTCGGGCGTCCAGATGGCGGCGAAGCCGTGCTCGTCGGCGTACTTCGCGCACTCGCGCAGCAGGCGATACTTGTTCGGCTTCGAGGTGGCCCCGTCGTCGGAGAAGAAGAAGAGACTGAAGTCAAGCTCTTTATCCGAGCCCCCGCCGCCTTCAAACGCGGGGGGCTCGCGCCGCGCGGCGGAGTCGTCGGGCGGCGGCACCACGCCGCCGGCGACCGGCGCGCGCGCGGGCGTCGCCTCGGTCAGCTTCTTCATGCACATCTCGAACAACGCCCTCTTCTCGGGAGGGAGGGCCGCAATGCGCTCTTCGAGTTTGTCCTTCATCGTTTCGGCACGCCTCGCAACGCCGGTGTCAGGCGAAGTCTTCGAGCTCGGCGAGCGCCTCCAGTATTTCGTCGCGGCTCGCCTGCCCGGTCTGAGAGTGGAGGATGGCGACGGCCAGCCCGTCTATCGTGAAGACCTGAAAAAGATCGCGCAGCGGCAGCTCGACCTCGAAGGCGTCGCGCACGCGCGAGACCAGTTGCGCGGCCAGCAGCGAATGCCCGCCCAGCTCGAAGAAGTTGTCATAGACGCCGACGCGCTCGACGCCCAGCACCTCGCTCCAGATTTTCGCCAGCTCCTCTTCGATGTCGTTGCGCGGCGCGACGTACTCCTGCCCCGTCGCCGCCCGCGCCTCGGTCGGGTCGGGCAGCGCGCGCCTGTCCACCTTCCCGTTGCGCACCAGCGGCAGCGATTCCATGAAGACGAAATAGGAAGGAATCATGTAGCCGGGCAGCCGCCCGCCGAGGTATTCCCTGAGGTCGCCGGTCGTCGCCGCGGCCTGCTCGGCGAGCACGACGTAGGCCGCCAGCCGCCGGTCGCCGGGGGCCTCCTCGTAGGGCACGACGGCCGCGTCGCGCACCAGCTCGTGCCGGCGCAGCGCAACCTCGATCTCCGCGACCTCGATGCGGTAGCCCCTGATCTTCACCTGATCGTCGACACGCCCGAGGTATTCGAGCTCGCCGCCGTCGAGGAATCGCACGCGGTCTCCCGTGCGGTACATGCGCTCGCCGGGGCTCTCGGCGAAAGGGTCGGGCAGGAATCGCTCCGCCGTCAGCGCGGGCAGGTTCAGGTAGCCGCGCGCCAGCCCGGCCCCCGCGACGTACAGCTCGCCGGGGACGCGCGGCGGAACCAGCCGCCCGTACGGGTCGAGCACGTATCCGCGCAGGTCGCCTATCGGCAGGCCGATGGGGCTCGCGGTTCGCACGGGGTAATCCGAGGGCCTAACGGGCCGGTACGTGACGTGGACGGTCGTTTCGGTGATGCCGTACATGTTGACCAGACGCGGGGAATCGAAGCCGTGCCGGTCGAACCACGGCTCCAAGTCGTTGAGAGTCAGAGCCTCGCCCCCGAAGATCACCGTCCTCAAATCCAGCCCCGCGGCCTGCGGCGAGGCAGCGACACGCATGAACGGGCGAAACACGGACGGCGTGAGGTTGAGCACCGTGACCCGCTCGGCGCGCAGAAGGTTATAAAGCTCCTCGGGCGACGGGCTGACCGACTCGGGCACGACGACTAAGCGCCCGCCGTGGAGCAGCGCGCCCCACAGCTCCCAGACCGAGAAGTCGAAGGCGTAAGAGTGGAAGAGCGTCCACACGTCGCGCTCGTCGAAGCCGAAGAGGGGTTGCGTCACCTCGAACAGCCTCGCGACGTTGGCGTGTGTGATGAGGCTGCCCTTCGGCTTGCCGGTCGAGCCCGAGGTGTAGATCACGTACATCAGGTTCTCCGGCCCGGCCAGCGGGGCGGGATTCTCGGTGTCGTGAGGGCCGGCGGCCGGCCAGTCCTCGTCCAGACAGATTAGCTCGCCCCCCCTGAAGTCCAGCCTTTCACGAAGCTTCCGCTGAGTCAGGAGGACGGGGACGGCGGAGTCTTCGAGCATGTCGGCCAGCCGCTCGGAGGGGTACCCGGGGTCGAGCGGCACGTAGGCCCCGCCCGCCTTGAGCACCCCGAGCAGGGCCGCCACCAGCCCCTCGCCCCTCTCGAGGCAGAGGC
>DATMVI010000213.1:0-10717 GCA_035563275.1 Pyrinomonadaceae bacterium | reverse complement strand
GGGCGTGGGAGCCGCGGCGCGCGCCCGCGCGGCCAACGGGCCGAGACGACTCACGGCCTCGGCCGGCGCGTCGAGTGACACTGCTTCCCGCACGCCGTGGAGTTTAACAGAGCCGCGCCCCGCGCGTCAGCGCCCCGCCGCGCGCGCCCGCCGCTGCGGAATATTGCAGCGCGGGGTGCGGCAAAACGTCGGCCCGGTTAACGCAATAACGCAAAAAACGTCACCCCTTTGGTGACAAAATTTGTCGAAGTGACGCGGCCGCAAACGTCGCCGGTGCCCGGCGGGCGACACGCGTCGGCCCGCGCGTTGACAGACGGTCAACGGCGGGCGACACGAAAGGGGCGGCGAAAATGGGCCGAAAAAGCCGTGAAAAATAGGTTTTCCCCAAAAGCGGGAGAACCCGGCCGGGGAGGCCAGGTTCTTGAAAGGGGGGATTAAAGTAGGGACGCTCGGCGGGCGGCTGGCGTAGCGGCAGGCCACGCTCAGAGAAGTGAAGGCGGCGGGGTCACGGTTTAACTTCGTCCGTGCTTGCCGCTGCTCATAAAAGCACTTCCCGTGCCACGCGGCGCGCGCTTCCAGAAACCGCCGCGCGCCCTTTCAGGAATCGCCCGCCGGCGCTCCCGACTCGGGCCGCGCCAGCGGCTCGACTTCGAGCGCCGAGCCCGCGGCCCCGACCACGCGGACGTTATCGCGACCCGGCCCCACGCGCATCCCACCGCGCGCGCGCGCCGGCCACAACTCGCCGTCAACGAGCACGAAGCCTTCGGGGTTCAAAAGGCGCTCGACCGAGGCCGTGCGGCCGACGAGGTCGAAGGGGAGCCGCGAAGACTTCCTGTGACGCGAAGAGAGGAAGACGTAGGCGACGAGCGCGAGGGCGAGGGCGGAGAGGATGACGATGAAGAGGACGAGGGCGCTCATCATCCGAATCCGAAATCAAGTCGCGGCCCGCGGCCTCTATTTGATGCCGACCTGAAGCTGGCGCTGGAGCGCGATGGCCTCGGGGTTGTTGGGGTCGAGCTGCATGGCGCTCTGCGCGTAGGCGCGCGCCTGATTATGGTCGCCGCGTTCGAGGAAGATGCGGCCCAGAAGGATGTGCGGGTCGATGAGCGCCTTGTCCCAGAAGATCGAGGTCTTCAACTGGTTGATGGCCGAGGCCAGCTCGCCGCGCCGCAGGTAGATGCGGCCCGTGAGCAGGTAGGCCTCGGCGTTGTTCGGCTCGATGCGGACGACGTTGCGCAGCTCGGCCAGCGCGTCGTCGTCGCGCCCGGCCGCGTAGAGGTCGCGCGCCTTCGCCAAGAGGTCTTCCGAGCCGGGGCCGGCCGAAGGTGCCGGCAGCGCCGCCTCCATCGCGGCGATGAGGTCGGCGCGGTTGAAGTCCGAGCGCAGGCGCAGGGGCAGCTGCGTGGTGGTCTGCGACTGCTGCCACTCGACCTGAGCCTTGCCGTAGCCGGGGAAGAACTTGCGCGCGTCGTTGTCCGGCTCGGCGGCCTCGGCCGCGCGCCCCGCCTTCTCCTGCGACTTGGCGTAGAGGAAGAGCGCCTGCCCGTCGCGCGGCCGCTCGCGCACCACCGCCTTCAACTGCTCGGCCGCCTCGGCGAACTTGCCCGAGAGGATGAGCGCGTAGGCGTAGTTGTAGCGCACGTCCTGATCGTCGGGAGACGACTCGACGGCGCGCCCCAAGAGCGTGGTGGCCTGCTTGAGCAGGCTCTCGCGCTTGGCCGCGTTCTTCTCGGCGCGCGCGACCTGCGTGGCGAGCGCGCCGGCGTTGTTGAAGATGCTCGTCAGCGGAGTCTTCTGCGTCAGCGGGAGCAGCGCGTCGAGCGCGCTCTGCACCTCGCCCGAGTGCCAGTAGCTCAGCGCGGCGTAGAAGGCGGCCTCGGCGTAGTGCGAGTCGCGCTCCTGCAACATCGAGAAGTGCTCGGCCGCGCGCCGGTAGTCGCGCTGGTCGAAGTGGAGGTGGCCCAGCTCGAAGGCGGCCTGCTTGTAGACGGAGCCGGGGTTGGCCTTCTCGAACTCGCGCATCGCGTTCTGGAGGTAGCCCGGCTTGTCCTTGTGCGAGTGGGGCAGCATCGTCCCCTTGACGTAAGCCTCGAAAGCGCGGGGCGGGACTTTGGTCGCCGCCTCGACGACGGCGTTCTGCGAGTAGTGGAGCAGGGGGTTCTGCTCGTAGAGGATTTGGTAGGCGAGCTTGCCCTGCACGGCCTGCAGGTTGACGAGCGCGTCGCCGAAGAAGAACTCGTGCGTGGCCCACCGGCCGTCGGGCATCTCCTTGCCGGAGATGCGCCCCTCGTTGACGCGGACGAGCTTGGCCGAGCCGCGCGCCTCGGCCACCGACTGCTCGTCGCGGGCGGGGCTGACCTCGTAGTTGCCGAGCACGACGAGCGACGCGCCGGCCTCGCGCGCGAGCTTGATGGCGGTGGCGCGCGAGGGGATGACGGTGAGCGGCAGGCGCAGGCGCTGGTAGGCCAACTCGCGCGCGTCCGGCGAGACGACGCGCAGGCCGTGCGTGCCGAGCAGGTCGGAGAGCGCGTCGGCGAAGCTCTCGCCGATCCAGTGGTACTCGCGCAGGCCCGAAGTGTTCTCGAACGGGAGGACGAGCACCGTGTCGGAGCCGGCCTGCGGCGCGGCCGCGCGCGCGCGGGCGGCCGACGGGGCCGAGAGCAGGAGCGCGACGAGGAACGGGGCGGCGAGTCGTCTGAGCAGCATCATCATCACCATGTCGGAAAAAGCCGAGAGGCCGTCGGCGCGGGAGTTACACGGCGTCGGCGGCCTCTCTCGGAACAATGTTTGAAGGGGCGTCGCAAACGCCCTCGATCACCCGGCGCGAAGCCCGCGGCACCCCCATCGGGAGTCGAACCCGTGTCGCCGCCGTGAAAGTTCGTCAGAGGCTCTCGCTACAGGTTAGCACGCGGCCGTATAGGTTAGCAAAACTCTGCCTTTTCAAGCAGATAGACATAGATGCGGCGGGCCGCGGTTAGGATGCTTCAACCGCCGCCGGAGACGACCCTGAAACCGCGCCGGCGCTGCCGCGGCGAAGAGGATTGTCAGCGATGAAAGGGGAACTGCTCGGGCGATGTAGGCCGGGCAACTCACCAAACCGCCCGCCTCTCCCCCTTAATCTAAGAATTGCGTCCGGCCGCGAAAAGCGATACAAGTCGCCTGCCGGAGTGTTCAGGCCGCGCCGGTCGGTAAAACCGCCCCCAAGCCGGACAAGCCGCCTTCGGCCGTCCTCTTTTATGGCGACAGCAGCCTCATCAGATGGGAGTGACGGCCGGCCGCCGCGCGTGATTGCGCTCGCCGTTTGTGAAAGGAACGTAATCTATGGGGATTAAAATTCCATTACCACCTGTCACAAAAGCCCCCGACGCTCAGGCTCATCCTTTCCCTTTTCAGGTCGCTGTTCAAACATACGAGCTCGTTCCGGGCGTACCGTTTTATGCGGCGGCGGGTGATGCCCGGCGCTACGCCGCTTGATGCCGGAGGCGATGATGACAGCGAGTCATTCCATCCGCCGACTCTCGCCCTCGGATCAGCAGTTCCTCTGGGAGATGCTGTATCAGTCTCTCCACGTGCCGGAGGGCGGCCCCCTTCCCGCGAGAGGTCATTAACCGGCCTGAGATAGCGAAGTATGTGAGCGGGTGGGGGCGTGCCGGCGACATGGGCTTCGTCGCCGTGGACGCGGGTAGCGGCGAGCCGATAGGGGCGGCGTGGCTCCGCCTGCTCGGAGGGGACGAGAGGGGGTACGGGTATGTGGACGACGAGACGCCCGAACTGGGCATGGCGGTTCGCGGCTGGAAGTAATTGAAAGGGTGAAGCGCCTGAGCCAGCCCGAGTAGGCCCGCCCGATCCCGATGCTGGGATGGCGTACGCGTGCGACCGCGCGCACAGAGTTCAATGTTTCGGCTTCTCTATCTGAGTCGGGCAGGGTAAGGCAATGTTGAAATTAGCCGGCGGGCGGGAGCATTATGCGGCAGGAGAGGCGGGGAACGATTCGGCTTTTCCCGCCCCGTTGCGCAGTTAGGCCGAATGATTCGGCACAATAATAGTTATGCCGCTTCGTCTCTGGTCGGGTAAATCTTAAAGGCAAAGTTGAACGGTAGAAGAAAAAGTTACAAACGGGCTTTCGCTCACAGTCTGTCTGCCGCGGCCGCAGGAATCCGCCGCTGTGGCTTCGGATTCCTGCGGCCGCGGCTCGGGCACGGCTCGCAGGTCATCCATCCGAGACGCCGGTAAACTCTTTCCCATGCCTACTGTTCCGGGCCTTTCTCGCTTACCAGTTCGAGGGAGGCGGCACTGCTTTGAAGCCCTCCATACACCGGTTCACCGGTATCTATAACCTGCGTCGAACTCGGAGTCTCGGCCTTGGGAGTCGCGGTTGCCGACGGCAAAGCGGATTCCACCACCTTGACCTTATAATCCAATCCGTAATTTGCGCTGAGCGTTCCCTCCATCACGTAATCGAAGGTGTCGGGACGCCAATTAAAGTTCGGGTTGTTTATCAGCTCGTCTATCTCGATCCCGCCCCACCACCGGCCGTTGTTAAAACGTATCCACACCTTCCCGCGCACCGACACGTTAGCCGTAAACGGGACGCTGTAGTTTCCCTCCGACACGATGAACGAGGTCTTTACCAGTTTGTGTGGCGCGACATTAACTTCGGTAGAGTATGACCATGTCCTCGTGTTAGTGGTGCTTTGAGTTTGAGTGCTTTCAAAGCTGACGGCCACTTCGACACTGCCTTCGGCCACAAACGGGATGCCGGCCTTGCCGGAAACCTTCGTCGTAATGCCTTCCTTAAGCGACCATGAAAAGGTGTCGGTGGTTGACTTGCTAACACTAAAGGTCTGCTTATTAGGAAGGGACCCGTCGTTGGTGAATTCAGAAGTTTCGAGTGAAGACTCCTGAATATTAAGAAGGGACGGATGGCCGTACCGTAAATTCTTGTATCCTTCAACCCTCAAAGTCGACCAGTAGTCGCTATATGCGGCGGGGCCGTATTGGGGAAAGTTTTTCTGAGTCCAGTACACAATTCTGTCTGCCACGACTTTAATCGGGTCTATCATTGTCTTCTCTCCTCTTTAGGTTGAGAGATGCGCCCTGCTTGAGGGGCTCCGAGCGCATTCGTGTTGGACTACGATTCTCCGGCTGCGGCACGTTGGCGCAGCCGTCGCGTGCGGCGTCGGGTAGAGATAGACACGCTTCGTGATTGTGCGAGTGCAGACTGACAATACTAATAATGAAGAAAATTAGGGTAGTGGGTCATTTTCAATGTTGAACCAACGAAATATAAGCAATCTTATCTGTGTGAGTATAAGTGGGAATCAGTGATTCCGGCCGTATCTCGAACCCTGAAAGTCTAGCGGTGAGTTAATCACACGAAAGGGGCTCCGTCCGTGCGTTACCACACATAGTCAAAAACTCAATCCGGGTTCAACATTGAAAATGACCCACTGCCAATAATTTTGCTTTCGCTATAACCCAAGACCTCCTTTTTATTGAGTTAACCTTCGTAACCTGGAAGTAGTCAACACATAAAGCGCCCGCTTGACACTGTTTTCGGCGATCTTAGTCACCACAGCGTCACCGCCTCAAAAGTCTTAACTTATAGTGTGGCTGTAAGTAATTGAGAGGGAGTGGCGTCCCGTACGGGAGTCGAACCCGTGTCGCCGCCGTGAAAGGGCGGTGTCCTAGGCCACTAGACGAACGGGACGCATTGTCGTCGGATAACGGCGAAAGCTAAATTACCGTACCGTCTGGGGCGTGTCAAACGGCCGCCCGGCGGGCGGCGTTTCGGGTTCGAAGTCCAGAGTTTCGAGTTAAAGCAATCTGCTTTTAACTCGAAACTCTGGACTTCGAACCCGAAACTTTTTGCTACCGGGCTTTGAAGACGAGGAAGTAGTCCATGCCGTCGCCTTTGACGAAGTCGTGTTCTTCGGCGAGGGCGTAGCCGGCGCGCTCGGCCTCGCGGATGACCGTGTCGCGCTCGACGCCGTGGTCGTCACCCTTGCCGTTGCGGTCGATGATGCCGAGGCGCGCGCCCTCGCGCAGGGCGGGCCGCAGTCGCGTGAGCAGGCGGACGGGCTGCGCGATCTCGTGGTAGGTCTTGAGTATCAGCACGGCGTCCACGCTCGCGGGCGGGAGCAGCGGGTCGTCCTCGCGGCCGAGCACGCCGCGCACCTGCGGCAGGTTCTCCTTCCGCGCGCGCTCCTCGATGTGCTTGAGGAAGTCGGGGTTGATATCGACGGCGTAGACCGCCCCGGCCGGGCCGGCGCGGCGCGCGGCGCGCACCGTGAACCAGCCGGAGCCGGCCCCGATGTCGGCGACGCGCGCGCCCTCGCGCACGCCCAGCACGTCGAGCACGCGCTCGACCTGCAACTTCTCGGCGCGCGCGGGGTCTTCGAAGATCGAGAGGTCACCGGTGTAAGGCTCGCTCGTCTCGCGTTCGACCGCTTCGTCCGCGGAGGGGGCGGGCTGCGGCGTCGCGGCGGGCGTCGGCTGCGGCGCGGGCCTCGGTTGCTGGAAGGCGACGGCCGAGCAGCCGCCGAGCGAGGCGGCGAGCAGCAGGAGCGCGAGCAGGAGGCCGGGGGCCGGGGAGGTTTTACGCATCATCGAAAGCTCCGGGTTGAACGATGCGTTTAAGATGAGGAGGCTTCGGCGCGCTGTTGCTCCGGCGGGGCGCGGGCGCGCGCTTTTTACAATAGTTTGACAACGGCGACGCGGCGCCGCCTACGCGACGGCGATGAGGTGCGGCCCGCGCTCGCGCACGCGGCCGACGACGGAGGCTTCGGGGTAAGTCTCGCGGAGGCTTTCGACGAGCGACGCGGCCCGCTCTTCGGGGAGCGAGATGAGCAGGCCCCCGGCCGTCTGCGGGTCGAAGAGGAGGCTCGCGAGTTCCTTGCTGACCGACTCGCCGACCGCCACGTCCTCGCCGACGTAGGCGCGGTTCGACTTGTCGCCGCTCGTGAGCAGCCCGGCGGCGGCGAGCGGGAGCGCGCCGGGGATGACGGGCACGCGGGCCGCTTCGAGCTCGAAGGTCACGCCGGAGGCGCGCGCCATCTCCCACGCGTGGCCGAGCAGGGCGAAGCCGGTCACGTCGGTGGCCGCGTGCGCGCCGGCCTCGACCATCAGCCGCGCCGCCTCGCGCCCCGCCAGCAGCATCGTCTCGAGCGACGCGCGCGCGACCTCCGCGGAAGCCTTGCCGAATTTAATCCCGGTCGAGACGACGCCGGTGCCGACGGGCTTGGTGAGGACGAGCGCGTCGCCCGGCCGCGCGCCGCGGTTGGCGACGACGCGGCGCGGGTCGACGGTTCCGGTCACGGCGTAGCCGAACATGATCTGCTGGTTGTCCACGCTGTGGCCGCCGACGAGCGCCACGCCCTGCTCGCGCAGCACGTGGAGGCCGCCGCGCATGATCTCGGCGAGGATGTCGAACGAGACGCCCTTCTTTGGGAAGCAGGTGACGGCGAGCGCCGTCAGCGGCCTTCCGCCCATCGCCCACACGTCGTTGATGGAGTTGAGGGCGGCGATGCGCCCGTAGTCGAACGGGTCGTCCACGATGGGCGTGAAGAAGTCGACGGTCTGGACGAGGGCGAGGTCGTCCGAGAGACGGTACACCCCCGCGTCGTCGGCCGTCTCGATGCCGACGATCAGGTTCGGGTCAGAGGGTATCTCCAGCCGGCCCAAGACTTGGGCCAGTTCGCTCGGCGCGAGCTTAGCCGCTCAACCCGCGCACGAAACCATCTCGGTCAGACGCATCGTGAACCTCCGAAAGAGTAGACAGTAGTCAGTAGTCAGTAGACAGTAGGGAAGCGGTGTTTGGCAAGCGACGATTCAGGCTCACCTCTCCGCGGCGCTTCGCACGAGCCTGCGACCTCTAGCCGCTGGCTTCTGGTTTCTCTCCGGGCACGAGGATGATCTTGCCGCCGGTCATCTCGCGCTGGTACCGGCGCAGGCCCTCGGCCGCGCGTTCGAGCGGCAGGCGGGCGCGCACTTCGGTCTTCAGCTCGCCCGCCAGAAGCTTCTGCACCTTGCCGGCGACGATGATGCGCCGCACCGCGTTCTGCCTGCCCAGCCACTCCGAGAGCCAGAAGCCTTCGACGCGCTTCGACTCGAAGATGAGCGAGCGCGGGTCGACGAGGCACCCCTCCTGCGAGAGCGCGCCGTAGACGACGGCGCGGCCGCCCTTCGGCATCGCGCGCAGGATGCGGCCCGTCGTCTCGCCCGCCACCGCCTCGAAGGCCACGGTCGCGCGCGCCCGCGCGCAGAGTTCACGCAAGCGCTCGTCGAAATCTTCCGCCGCGCTGTTGAGCACGTGCTGCGCGCCTTCGGCTTGGAGGAGTTTTACCTGCCCGTCGCGGCGCACGACGTTGACCACCTGCACGCCGGCCGAGCGGCCCAGACGGACGACCATGCGGCCGAGGGCGCTGGCCGCGGCCGTCTGCACGACGCCGCGCGCGCCCGCGCGGCGCGCGATGTCCATCAGCGCCCACGCCGTGAAGGGGTTGACGATCATCGAGGCCGCGTCGTCGAGCCCCACGCTCCTCCGCAGCGGGATGCACTGCGCGGCGGGCGCGGCCATGTACTCGGCCCACGTCCCGTCGCCGTCGAACGGCGCGGCGCAGGCGACGCGCCGCCCCAGAAGGTAGCGACCCATGAGGCCGCCGCCCGACGCGACCACCACGCCGCTGCCCTCGAAGCCGGGCACGACGGGGAGCCGCTTGCGCTGCCCGTAGAGGCCGCGCACGAACATCAGGTCGGAGGGGTTCACGGGCGCGGCGGCCATCCTCACCAACACCTGACCGCGGCCGGGGCGCGGCACGGGCCGCTCGACCACCGTCAGGCCGCCCTCGCCTTCTTCGTAAGAGCGCAGCTCGACGGCGCGCATCGTCGCCGGGATCGGTTCCATGTCGGGCATCTCAAGTCACCTTCGGAAGGAGGAACGATGAATTAGTCATCAGCCGTCAGCCGTCGGCCATCCATTTGCGGTTCACTCCGGCCGGGCGAGTTCCTGAAGCTGCGCCCGGTGGTCGAGGACGTAGTTGATGAAGGCGCGCGCCGGCGAGGGCTGGAAGCGGCCGAGGGCGACGACGGCGACCGAGCGCGCGAGCCGGTGGCCTTCGATGCGCAGCCGCGCGAGGCGGCCGGCCGCCGCCTCCTCGCGCACGGCCCACGAGGGCAGAAGCGAGAGGCCGAGGCCGTGCTCGACCATCAGCTTGATGAAGTAAGTGTCGTTGGATTCGAGCGCGAGGTCGGGGTTCAGCCCGACGCGCTTGAAGAAAGCGTCGGTGGCGCGGCGGATCGAAGCGCCGTGCTCGAAGAGGACGAAGCGCTCGCGGCGCAGCTCCGTGGTCGCCACCTCGACGCGCCCGGCGAAGCGGTGGCCGGGGCCGGTGACGAGCACCAGCTCGTCCTCGAACAGCTCCGTCACCTGAAGCGCCGGCGAGTAGACGGGCAGCGAGGCGAAGCCCACGTCGGCCGCGCCGCCCGTGATGTCGGCCACGGTCTGCTCGGTGCTCACGGTCGTGCGGAAAGAGAGTTCGATGCCGGGGTGCTCGCGCGCGAACGACTCGAAGAGCGGGGCGAAGAGGTGGACGAAAGCCTGCGTGGCGGCGGCCGCGCGCACGCGGCCCCGTGGCTCGTGGTCGCGCCCCGAGATGCGCTCGCGCAGGGCGTCGGCCTCTTCGAGGATGCGGCCGGCGTATTCGAGCGCGAGGCGGCCCGCGTCCGAGAGCTTGACGCCGCGCTTGGCGCGGATGAAGAGCGGCTCGCCCAACTCGTGCTCCAGAGCCTTGATCTGGTGGCTCACGGCCGACTGCGTGAGGTTAA
Source organism: Pyrinomonadaceae bacterium (assembly GCA_035563275.1). Lineage (GTDB taxonomy): Bacteria > Acidobacteriota > Blastocatellia > Pyrinomonadales > Pyrinomonadaceae > QHXN01. The sequence goes on along the minus strand of DATMVI010000213.1, from coordinate 892 downwards.
GTTTCTGTGACGCGCGGGTGAAGCTCAGCGACTCGGCCACCTCGCGGAACGTGCGTAACTGGGACAGTTCCATCGCTTATCTCTCTGTGCCGGAAGTGTGGATGAATATAGTTAATCGGGGCGATGAACACAATGAGTTAGACGGCCGGGCAAAGCCGCGCCTATCATCGCCTTCAAATCTGAGGCAAACGTCAACGAGGTCGGGAAGGCCGGCGGCCGCGGCCGGCCGGCGAGAGAGAAAGGGTTGAATGATGATTCCGTTCAGGCTCGATTACGTGATCGAACAGACTTTGCGCGGAAGCGCCAACGAGGAACAGAAGCTCCTGCGCGAGCTGGCGGGCGTGCGACTCGGCCCCGCCGAGGCGGTGACGGAGTGGGGCCGCGTGCTCGAACACAAGTGGTTCGTGAGCGAACGTCTGGGCCGCGACATCGGCCTGCGCGTCGCCGCCATCGACTACTTCGAGAACGTGCGCCTGCCGCGACGCGCGCGAAGCGCGCGCGCGTCGAAAGCGGGCGCGCTGCGCCGCGCGTCGCAAACTCACGGGCTCTTGGCATAAGCAGAGTCGCGGGCGGGGCTGTTAGGACGGGGCCGCGGGCAGCGTGCGGGTCAGAGTTACGTCAGAGACAGTTTTTGACGTAACTCTGACCCGCACGCCGCCGCCCGCGGCCCCGCTTATGTCCGCGGGCGGAACCGCTCGACGTGACTCTGATAACCTTCGAGCTCGCGGGCGGCGCGCGCGTCGTCCCACCCTAAGAACTGCTGCGCGACCTCGGCGGCGCGCGCGGCCGCGTCGAGGCCGAGGCGGCTGTTCAGCCCCGTCATCGTCCGCCTCAGAAGGCAATCGGCCAGCGTCTCGGCCAGCTCGTTCCTGAAAGCGTGGACGACCTCCGC
>DATMVI010000212.1:0-3624 GCA_035563275.1 Pyrinomonadaceae bacterium | reverse complement strand
CGACGAGTCCTCGCCCGAGTGGCTCTGGCTGACCTCGCTCTACGGCCGCCTCGGCGACGCCGTGCGCGCCGACGGCGCGACGCTCGTCGTCGCCCTCTTCCCCCTCGCCTACCAGTTGGACGAGGGCTACCCCTTCTTCCCTCAGCAAAAGCTCGCCGCCTTCTGCGAGCGTAATTCGATCTTGAGCCTCGACCTCCTCCCCGCCTTCAGGCGGCGCGCGAAAAGCGACATCTTCATGCTCAACAACTCCGGCTACCACGACGTTTGGCATCTGACCGAGGAGGGCCACCGCGCGAGCGCCGAAGAGTTACTGGGCTTCATGGGCGGGAGGGGTTTGCTGCCGGCCGCGGGCGCCGGCCCACGGGAGCGACGATGAGAAGCGAAAAGGAGAAGATGCTGGCCAGCGAGTTGTACGACCCGCTCGACGCGCGGCTGCAAGCCGAGCGCCGCCGCGCGCGCCTGCTGCTCAAGGCTTTCAACGACACGCGCGACGACGAGGCGGGGGAGCGCGCGCGCCTGCTCGGCGAGTTGTTCGGCGCGGCCGGCGCGGGGCTGCTTATCGAGCCGCCCTTCTTCTGCGACTACGGCTCGAACATCACCCTCGGCGAGCGGGTCTTCTTCAACTTCAACTGCGTCGTGCTCGACTGCGCCGCGGTGAGGATCGGGTCGGGCACGATGTTCGGCCCGGCCGCGCAGATTTACGCGGCGACGCACCCGATGAGCGCGGCCGGGCGGCGGACGGGTCTGGAGCTGGCCCGCCCCGTCGAGATCGGCTCGGACGTGTGGGTCGGCGGCGGCGCGGTCATCTGCCCCGGCGTGCGCGTCGGCGACGGCTCGGTCGTCGGCGCGGGCAGCGTCGTCACGCGCGACATCCCGCGCGGCGTCTTCGCCGCCGGCAACCCCTGCCGCGTCGTCCGCGAGATTACGGATTAGAACCCGAAACTGCCCTGCGCGCCCGGCCCGCCGCCCCGCCCCTCTTCGGGGTCTTCCGAGGTCGGGGCGCGCTCGCCGCGCCGGAGGGCGTTGACGAGGAGGTGCGCGCGTCGCGTCGGCTCGGGCTGGCGGTAGCCGCCGTCGCAGCGCAGCGTGAGTTCGACGGCCGCCCCGACATCTATCAGGTGGCCGGGCGAGACGTAGATGGGCTGCACGCGGTTCTTGGTGCGCAGGGCCGCGCCGACCGTCTCGCCCTTGTCCACGAGCGGCGTCCACGAGCCGCGCTCCGCGCCCGGCTCTTCGTACTTGCCGACGAGGACGGACTTGGCGCAGCCGAGCGTCGGGCGTTCGATCAGCAGGCCGACGTGCGAGGCGATGCCGACGCGGCGCGGGTGCGCCAGCCCCTGCCCGTCGAACATGACGGCGTCCGGCTCCGTCTTCAGCTTCGCCCACGCCTCCAGCACCGACGGCGACTCGCGGAACGACAGCAGCCCCGGCACGTACGGGAACCGCGTCTCGCTGACGATGCCGACCTCCTCGATGACTTCGAGCGACGGCAGGCGCAGCACGACGACCGCCGCGTAGATCGTCGGGTCGAACTTGTTGAAGCTGATGTCCGCGCCCGCGACGGTCTCGACCTTCTTCCCGAGCGGCTCGATCCTGACGCGCTCGCGCAGCCGTTTCTGAAGCTCGACGGCCTCGCGCGGCGTCAAAGACCACTCGTGCAGTTGTTTGAAAGTTGCCATCCCTTAACCCCTCACCTCCGCCCCGAACTCCACCGTCTCGCCCGCGGCCAGCCCCGAATCTTTCTGGATGATCGAGTGGGCGCGCCAGCGCGCGTCGTCGCGCTCGGGGAAGTCGAGGCGGTAGTGGCCGCCGCGCGACTCCTCGCGCCAGAGGGCGGAGCGGGCGACGAGCAGCGCGACCGTCAGGAAGTTGCGCGGGGCGGGGCTGAGCGGCGCGGCCGCGATCTGCCCGAACTCGCCGAGCGCGCGCTCGACGGAGCGGCGCGAGCGCAGGATGCCGACGCGCTCCCACATCAGCCGGCGGACGCGTTTGCGCACGGCCCCGGCCGCCGCGACGGCGCGCCCCAACTCCTCGGCCGAAGGCGCGACCTCTTCAGCCTCGGCCGCGCCCGACGCCCGCGGCGCGGGCGGCGTCTCGCGCGCGAGGTCGAGCGCGGCGGCCGCCCCCGCGCGCGCGCCGAAGACCAGACCTTCGAGCAGCGAGTTCGAGGCCAGACGGTTCGCGCCGTGGACGCCCGTGCAGGCCGTCTCGCCCGCGGCGTAGAGTCCGGCGAGCGTCGCGCGCCCTTCGAGGTCGGTGCGGACGCCGCCCATGAAGTAGTGCGCGGCCGGCGAGACGGGGACGGGCTCGCGCGCGAGGTCGAGGCCGAAGCCGAGGCAGGTGGCGTAGATTTTGGGGAAGCGGCGGCGGAGGTGGCGGGCGTCGAAGGCCGTCATGTCGAGGAAGGCCGTGCGCGTCGCCGTGCGCTCCATCTCGGCGACGATGGAGCGCGTCACCACGTCGCGCGGGGCCAGCTCCGCGCGCTCGTGGTAGCGCGGCATGAAGCGCCGCCCCTCGGCGTTGAGCAGGACGCCGCCCTCGCCGCGCAGCGCCTCGGAGATGAGGAAGCGCGGCGCGCCTTCGAGGTTCAGAGCGGTCGGGTGGAACTGCACGAACTCCATGTCGGCCAGCTCCGCTCCGGCGCGGAAGGCCATCGCCATGCCGTCGCCGGTCGCGACGGCCGGGTTGGTCGTGTGCTGGAAGAGCTGGCCGGCGCCGCCCGTGGCGAGCACGACGCCGCGCGCCCGCAGCGTCCGCGGCGCGCGCACCAGAGGGTCGAGGTAGCGGACGCCGCGGCAGCGCCCGTCCTCGACGACGAGGCCGCGGGTCTCGGCGTGGGCGAGGAAGGAGACGCGCGGCTCGCGGCCCGCCCGCGCGAGCAGGGCGCGGACGATCTCGCGGCCCGTCGCGTCGCCGTGCGCGTGGAGGATGAAGGGCCGCTAGTGCGCGGCCTCGCGCGTGAAGAGGAGCCGTCCGCCCTCGCGGTCGAACTCCGCCCCCCACTCGATCAGCTCGCGGATGTAGCGCGGCCCGTCCTCCACCAGAACTTCGACCGCTCGCTCGTCGCACAGCCCCGCGCCCGCCGCCAGCGTGTCCTCCTCGTGCAGCGAAGCCTCGTCGTCTTCGGACAGGGCCACCGCGATGCCGCCCTGCGCGTACTCGGTGTTCGACTCCTCGCGCCGGTCTTTCGTCAGCACGGTGACTTCGGCCCCGGCGCGCGCCAGCTCGACGGCCGCGCGCAACCCCGCGATGCCGCTCCCGACGACGACGAAATCGGTTTCGAGAGACATTCTTCAGACAAAACTTTTACCGACGAATTTTCGAGAATTCTAGCAGACGCGAACCGAGTTGTCAGAATCGCGGCCGCCCGCGGCCGCGCGCGCCGCGTCACAACCGCCGGGGCGGGGCCTCTCCGTCCGTCCGCCGCGTTGCGTAACCTCCGCCCCGCGCGCTAGAATTTGACCGCACCTTAATCCGTTCCCCTGAACTATTCGAGCAGACCCTGTGCGCCGGAGCGTCGCGCGCGCCCTCCCGCGCGCGCGCGCGGCCACGTCTTACGGAGGGAGAGACGACCATGTTCTGGAAACGCCTATCGGCGGCCGCGCTCGCCGCCTTGCTGTGCGC
>DATMVI010000211.1:0-10541 GCA_035563275.1 Pyrinomonadaceae bacterium | reverse complement strand
ACGCGACCGCGCGGCGGATCACACTGAAGACGGCGGGGGGCCGGAGCGCCGCCGTCACGTACGACGACACGACGCTCTTCCGGCGCGTCCCGGCCGGCGAGACGACCCTCGACAAAGCGGTCGCCATCGCGCCCGGCGAGGTCGGCGTCGGCGACCGCGTCATCGCGCGCGGGGCGGCGGCGGGCGATTCGCTGGCGGCGCGCTCGCTGGTCGTCGTCAGTCAGGCCGACATCGCGCAGAAGCGGCGGCGCGAGCGCGAGGAGTGGAAGCGGCGCGGGGTCGCCGGCGTCGTCACGGCCCTCAACCCCGCCGCCAAAGAGATCACGCTCAGGCTGCGCGACCGGCCCGGCGACGCCGCGCTGGTCGTCGCGGCGGCGGGCGGCGTGCGCTTCCGCAAGTACGCGCCCGATTCCGTCCGCTTCGCCGACGCCGTCGAGAGCACCTTCGAGGGGCTGAAGGTCGGCGACCAGTTGCGCGCGCTCGGGAGCTTCAGCGCCGACGGCGCGCGCTTCGTCCCCGAAGAGGTCGTCTCCGGCACGTTCCGCACCGCCGGCGGCATCATCACGTCGGTCAACGCCGGCGAGGTCGTCATCGACGACCTCCAGACGCAGCGGCCGCTCACCGTCGTCCTGAACAGGGACTCGATGATGCGCCGCCTGACGCCGGAGCTGCTGAAGATGCTGGAGCAGCAGGCGGGCGCGCCCGCGGGCGCCGCGGCCCCCCCCGCCGCGGGCCAGTCCGCGCAGGAGTTGGTCGAGGCCCTGCCGCCCATCACGGCCGCCGACCTCCGGCCGGGCGACGCCATCCTCGTGTCGAGCGTCGCCGGGGCGAACCCCTCGCGCGCCACGGCCGTGATGGTCGCCGCCGGCGTCGAATCCTACCTGAAGAGGCAGCGGCAAAAGCAGGCCACGCGCCCCGGCTTCACGCTCGACCTGATGCTGCCGGGTGCCTTCTAAACGCCCGCCGGTCTGACGCCGATTTATCGGCAACACGGGGAAGAGGAGTGCATATGCGCGCGTTCCGAATCATCGCCCGGAGGGCCTCGGCCCTGACCCTCGCGCTGACCTTGTGCGGCCTGTCCGCCGTCGCGCGCCAGCCCTCGGCCGTGCTGCGCGGCCGCGTCGTCGATCAGTTGGGCGGCGTCGTCGTCGGGGCCACCGTCAAGGCGGTGGACGCCGACGGGGCCGAGAAGACGACCACCACGACCGGCGACGGCTCTTACGCGATCCACGGCCTCGCGCCCGGCCTCTACACCGTGCGCGTCGAGGCCGCGGGCTTCGCCGCGCACGAGGAGGCGGGCGTGGAGTTGGCCGCCGGCCCGAAGCGTTTGGGCGACATCCGGCTCGCCGTGAGCCTGAAGGACGAGGAGGTGAATGTCTCGTCAGGCGGCGGCCTGAGCGTCGATCCCGAGAACAGCGCCAGCGCCCTCGTCCTCAAAGGGGATGACTTGGACGTGTTGTCCGACGACCCCGACCAACTGGCGGAGGACTTGCGCGCCATCGCCGGGCCGGCGGACGGGCCGAACGGGGCGCAGTTCTTCGTCGACGGATTCGGCGGCGGGCGCGTGCCGCCCAAGTCTTCGATCCGCGAAGTCCGGATCAACGCCAACCCCTTCGCGGCCGAGCAGGAGTTCTTCGGCCTCGGGCGCGTTGACATCATCACCAAGCCGGGGGCCGACAAGCTGCGCGGCTCGGCCTTCGTCAACTTCAACGACGAGAGCCTCAACGCCCGCAACCCCTTCGCGCTGCGGCGCGCGCCCTTCCAGTCGCGCCTCTACGGCGCGAACCTCTCCGGCCCCGTCGTCGCCGGGCGGGCGTCGTTCTTCGTCGACTTCGAGCGGCGCGACATCGACGAGAACGCGTTCGTCAACGCCGTCGTCCTCGACCCCTCGCTCACCCCGCGGAGCCTCAGGCAGGTCGTCCTCGCGCCGCAGCGCCGCACCTCGCTCTCCGGCCGCGCCGACTACCAGCTCAACGCGAACCACACGCTGGTGGCGCGCTACAGCCGCCTGCGCCAGTCCTTCGACAACGTCGGCGTGGGCGGCCTCTCGCTCGCCTCGCGGGCCCACCACACGTCGCGCACCGAGGACACGCTGCAACTCATCGAGACGGCCGTCCTCTCGCCCGCCATGCTCAACGAGACGCGCTTCCAGTTCACCCGCTCGCGCCGCGAGCAGGCGGGCGACAACGCCGAGCCCGCCGTCGTCGTGCAGGACGCCTTCGCCGGGGGCGGCTCGCAGGTCGGGCCGGCCTTCAACGCCGCGACCCGGTACGAGCTTCAGAACACGACCATCTGGACGAGGGGGCCGCGCACCCTGAAACTGGGCGGGCGGCTGCGCGGCGCGCGCGTCACCGACTTCGCCCCGGCCAACTTCGGCGGCACCTACCTCTTCACCTCGCTCGGGCAGTACGCGGACGTGCTGCGCGGCGTGCCCGGCGCGCGCCCCGCGCAGTTCACGCTCGCCGGTGGCGACCCGGAGTCCGACATCGGCCAGACGGACGTGAGCGCCTTCGTTCAGGACGACTGGCGCGTGCGCCACGACCTGACGCTCTCCTACGGCCTGCGCGTCGAGTGGCAGACGAACCTCGCCGCCGGCGTCAAGTTCGCCCCGCGCGTCGCCGTCGCGTGGGCGCCGGGTTCGACGGCCCAGACCAAGCGCCCGCAGACGGTCGTCCGCAGCGGCTTCGGCCTCTACTACTTCCGCGTCGAAGACTCGCTCTTCCTCAACGCCCGGCGCTTCGACGGCGTCAGCCAGCGGCAGTTCATCGTCACCGGCCCGTCGTTCTACCCGCGCGTCCCGACGGCCGACGAGCTGGGCGCCTCGGTGCCGCAGACCACCCGCCGCGTCGCCGACGGCCTGAGCACGCCCTACGTCTACTACGCCGCCTTCAGCGTCGAGCGGCAGTTGCCGCGCGGCACGACCGTCTCGGCCACCTACATCTACGAGTTGTACCGGCAGCTCCTGCGCTCGCGCAACGTCAACGCCCCGCTGCCCGGCACCTACGACCCGGCCGACCCTTCGAGCGGCGTCCGCCCCTTCGGCAACGTCGGCCACATCTTCCAGTTCGAGTCGGGCGGCGTCGGCACCGACCACACGCTCTTCATCAACCTGCGGAGCCAGCTCGCCAAGCGCGTCAGCCTCTTCGGCATGCTGGCGCTCAGCCGCCAGCGGGGCGACGCCGAGTCGCCCTACGAGTTCCCGGCCGACTCCTACGACATGAGCGGCGAGTACGGGCAGACGGCCAACGACCCGCACGTCTTCGGCCACGTCGGCGCGACCGTCAACGGCCCGTGGGGACTCACCTTCAGCCCGCTGATGCGCGGCGTCTCGGCCACCGCCTTCAACATCACCACCGGCGTCGACTCGAACGGCGACGGCGTCTTCACCGAGCGCCCCGCCTTCGCCGAAGACCTCGGCAAGCCGGGCGTCGTCCTCACGCCCTTCGGCGCCTTCGACCCGAACCCCGCGCCGGGGCGGCCCATCATCCCGCGCAACCACGGCACGAACCCCACCTTCTTCAACCTCAACCTGCGCGTGGCAAGGACGTTCAAGTTCGGGGCAGCGAAGGGGGGGACGGCGAAGGGCGGGCGCCCCGCCGAGAAACCCTACTCCCTGACCTTCGCCGTCTTCGCGCAGAACCTCTTCAACCGGACGAACCCGGCGGGGCGGATCGGCAACCTCAACTCGCCCCTCTTCGGCCAGCCGATCTCCACCTTGGGAATCCCGCGCCGCGTAGACCTCTCGCTCCGTTTCAACTTCTAACGAGGCGGGCCGCGCGCCCCGCCGCCACACCGAATTATGAATGCCGCCGACATAGAGGACATCTACGGGCTGTCGCCCGCGCAGCAGGGCATCCTCTTCGAGGAGCTGGCCGCGCCTTCCGAGGGCTGCTACGTCGTCCAACTGCTCCTCACGCTCGCGGGCCGCCTCGACGAGGGCGCGCTCGCCCGCGCCTTCGCCTTAGCGTGCGAGCGACACCCGGTGCTGCGCACCTCCTTCCACTGGCAGCAGGCGGGCCGCCCCCTTCAGGTCGTGCGTCGCCGAGCCCCTTTCGCGCCCCCCGCGCAACTCGACTGGCGCGGCCTCGGCGAACCGGAATGGCGCGCGCGCCTCAGAGGGCTTCTGGACGAAGACCGGCGGCGCGGCTTCGATTTCGCGCAGCCGCCGCTGATGCGCCTGACGCTGATCCGGACGGGCGGCGACGGGCGGCACTTGCTCCTGACTTTCCACCACCTCCTGCTCGACGGGTGGTCGCTCTCGGCGCTGCTCGCCGAGGTCTTCTCCTCCTACGAGGCGCTGGCCGGAGGCCGCCGCCCCGCCCCGCCGCCCCCGCCGCGCCCGTTCCGCGACTTCATCGCGTGGTTGCAGCGACAGGACATGGCGCGGGCCGAAAGCTTCTGGCGCGAATACCTGCGCGGGTTCCGCGAGCCGACCCGGCTGCCGCTGACCGCCCCCGGCCCGCCCCCCGGCCCCCACCCCGCCCGCGGCCACGCCGAGCACAGGGTGGTGCTGACGGGCGAGGCGACCCGCGCTTTGCAGAGGCTGGCGCGTACGCACCGGATAACGCTCAACACCGTGGCGCAGGGCGCGTGGGCCGTGCTGCTGTCGCGCTACGCCGGGTCTGGCGAGGTCGTCTTCGGGGCGACCGTCTCGGGGCGTCCCGCGGAGTTGGAGGGCGTCGAGCGGATGCTGGGGCTCTTCATCAACACGCTGCCGGTGCGGGCGCGGGTCGAGGGCGGGGCGCGGGTCGGCGAGTGGCTGCGGGGGTTGCAGGGGCGGGGGGCGGAGGCTCGCCAGTACGAGTACGCGCCGCTCTCGGAGGTGCGGCGGTGGGGGGAGGTCGGCGGCGGCCTCCCGCTCTTCGACTCCATCCTCGTCTTCGAGAACTACCCGGTCGAGTCCGGCCTGCGCGAGCGGGCGGGCGCGGACGCGCTGCTGCGCGTGGAGCGGGTCGAGGGCTTCGAGCGGACGAACTTCGGGCTGGCGTTGGCCGTGATCCCCGGCCGGGAGTTAGAGCTGCGCCTCGGCTACGACCCGGCGAGATTCGGGCGCGGCGCAATCGGCCGCCTCGTCGCGCACCTGTCGGCGCTGCTCGCGGAGATGGCCGCGAACCCCGAGCAGCGCGTCTCGCAACTGCCCTCGCTGACCGACGAGGAGCGGGCCCTGCTGGCCGGGTGGAACGACACGCGGCGCGACTACGGGCGCGGCCTCTGCGCGCACGAGTTGTTCGAGCGGCAGGCGGCGCTCACGCCCGAGGCCGCGGCCGTCGTCTGCCGGGGCGCGCGGCTCACTTACGCGGAGCTGGACGCGCGGGCCAATCAACTGGCCCGGCACCTGCGGGCCGCGGGCGTCGGGCCGGAGTCGCGCGTCGGCATCCTTTTCGGGCGCTCGGCCGAGGTGATCGTCTCCGCCCTCGGCGTGCTCAAGGCCGGCGCGGCCTACGTGCCGCTCGACCCCGAATACCCGCTGGAGCGCATCGCCTACGCGCTGGAGGATTGCGGGGCCGCCGTCGTCCTGACGGAGACCGCGCTGGCCGAAAAGCTGCGCGGCCGGGTGTCGGCGCGCGTCGTGCGCGTGGACGCCGAGCGCGGGCGCATCGCGCGCCGGAGCGGCGACCGCCTGTCGGCGCGCGTAGACCCTTCCAACCTCGCCTACGTCATCTACACCTCGGGCTCGACCGGCAGGCCGAAGGGCGTCGGGGTGGCGCACGCGGCGCTGAGCAATCTCCTCTGCTGGCACCGCGAGCACTACGGCGTCGGCCCCGGAGACAGGGTGACGCACAGCGCCGGGCAGGCGTTCGACGCTTCGGTCTGGGAGATTTGGCCCTGCCTGACCGGGGGCGCGACCCTCTACGTGCTCGGCGCCGAGAGGGCCGGGACGCCGGATGAACTCTGGAGGTGGCTGACGGACAACGCCGTCACGCACTGCTTTCTCCCGACGCCGCGGGCCGAGGCGCTGCTGCCGTCGGCCGAGGCGTCCGCGGCGGGCCGCGGGGCCGACAGGCCCGCGCTCAAGCACTTGTGGGCGGGCGGCGACGCGCTGCGTCGCAGGCCGAAGGAGGGCCTGCCGTTCGCCTTCGGCAACTTGTACGGCCCGACGGAATGCACCGTCGTGAGCGTCTGCGCGGAGATCGACGGCGGGGCGGCCGAGGCGCGCACCCCGCCCATCGGGCGGCCCGTGGCGAACACACAGGTTCACGTGCTCGACGGCGGCCTCCGGCCTGTGCCCGTCGGCGCGCAGGGCGAACTCTACATCGGGGGCCGGGGCGTCGCGCGCGGCTACCTCGGTCGCCCCGCGCTGACGGCCGAGCGGTTCGTCCCCGACCCGTTCACGTCGGAGCCGGGCGCGCGCCTCTACCGGACGGGGGATGTCGGGCGCTGGCTGGAAGACGGCAACCTTGAGTTCGTCTGCCGGGTTGACGAGCAGTTGAAGATCAGGGGGCAGCGCGTCGAGCCGGGCGAGGTCGAAGCGGCGCTGCGCCGCCACCCGCTGGTGGGCGAGGCCGTAGTGCTGGCGCGCGGCTCCGGCGACTCCGAAAAAACTCTCGTCGCCTACGTGTCGGCGCGCGCCGGCGAGAGCGCGCCGACGCATCCCGCCCTCCGGCGACACCTCGCGGCGAGCCTGCCCGAGTACATGATCCCTTCGGCCTTCGTCGCCCTCGAACGCCTGCCCCTGACGCCTAACGGGAAAGTTGACCGCCGCGCCCTGCCCGAGCCGGAGCGCGCGCGCTCTCTCTCGGGCGCGGAAGGCGCGCCGACGCGGACGCCCGCCGAGGAGGTGCTAGCGGGAATCTGGTCGGAGTTGCTCGGGGTCGAGCGGGTCGGCGCGCGCGACGACTTCTTTGAGTTGGGCGGCCACTCGCTGCTGGCGATCCAGCTCGCCTCGCGCGTCGGGCACGTCTTCGGCGTCGAGATGTCCGTGCGCGCCGTGTTCGACGCGCCGACGCTGGCGGGCTTCGCCGCGCAGGTCGAGCGGGCGCTCGGGGGCGCGGGGCTGATGGGGGCGACGGCCGACGCGGCCGGGGGGCGCGTCGGCCGCGCCGCGCGCCCCGCCGAACTCCCGCTCTCGTCCGCGCAGCAGCGAATCTGGTCGTCCGAGCAGTTGGGGCGCGGGGGCTCGCTCTACAACATCACGACGGCGGCGCGGCTGACCGGCCGCCTCCGGGTCGCCGCCCTCGGACAGGCAATCCGTGAACTCGTCAGGCGGCACGAGCCACTCCGCACGGTCGTCAAGTTCGAGCGGGGGCGCGCGACGCAGGCGGTCGCCGAAGCGGGGCCGCTCCCCCTGCCGTGCGTAGACCTCGGCGGGCTCGGGGAGGGCGCGCGCGCCGCGGAACTCTTTCGGCTCGGCAGGGAAGAGGCCAAAAGGCCCTTCGACCTCGGCGCCGCGCCGCTCCTGCGCGCGACGCTCTTTCGGCTCGGTGAGGGCGAGCACGTCGTGCTGCTCGTGACGCACCACATCGCGAGCGACGCGTGGTCGCTCGGCATCCTCCTCCGCGAGGTGGCGGCCCTCTACGCGGCCTACGCGGAGGGGCGTCCTTCCCCGCTGCCCGAGCTGCCCATCCAGTACGCCGACTACGCGCTGTGGCAGCGCGCCCGGATGGGCGGCGGGCTGCTGGACGCGCGGTTGGCCTACTGGCGGCGCAGGCTCGGCGGCCCCCTGCCCCCGCTCGCCCTGCCGACCGACCGCGCGCGGCCGGAGCGGATGACGTTCCGCGGCGCGCGCGAGTCGTTCGCCCTGCCGGAAGAGTTGACGGCGAGGCTGAAGGCCCTTTCGCGCGAGGCCGGGGCCACGCTCTTTATGACGCTGCTGGCGGGCTTCAAGGCGCTGCTGCGCCGCCACACCGGGCAGGACGACGTGATCGTCGGCACGCCGGTCGCGGGCCGCGACTGCCTTGAGGTCGAGGGGCTCATCGGGTGCTTCGTCAACACGCTGGCGCTGCGGACTGACCTTTCGGGCGACCCGACTTTCAGGGAGCTTTTGCGGCGCGTGCGGGAGACGACGCTCGGCGCTTACGCCCACCGGGACGTGCCTTTCGAGAGGGTCGTCGAAGAGCTGCGGCCCGAGCGCGACCCCTCGCGCACGCCGCTCTTTCAGGTGACTTTCGGGATGCAGAACGCCCCGCTCGAAGTGGCCGAACTGCCCGGCCTCACGCTCCGCCCTTTGAGTTTCGACGACGACACGGCGCGCTTCGACCTCACGGTCTGGCTCGCCGAGACCGAAGCCGGCCTGAGCGCCGCGTGGACGTACAACACAGACCTCTTCGACGCCGCCACCGTGCTGCGCCTCCACTCCCTTTACGAAAGGCTCCTGAGCGCCGCCGCCGCGCGGCCCGACGCGCCGCTCGGCAGTCTGGAGTTGCAGACCGAGGCCGAGCGGGCCGAGCGGCGGGCGAGGGAGCAGGAGTTCGCCCGGCTCGGCCGCGCGCGTTTCGTGAGCGCGAAGCCGAGGCCGGTCAGTGTGGAGTGAGCGTCGGCGCGCGCACGCGCTTCCGGGCGTCAGGTCTGTCGGACGAAATCCGGCCGCCGGTGTAAAGCGAGGTAACGTGCTAGTAGGCTATCACCTATCACCCGAACAGAAACGCCTCTGGCTGTCGCAGCCCGACGGGCCGACCGCGCGCGTGCAGTGCGCTCTGGCGCTCGGCGGGGGGTGGCAAGCCCCTCTGCTGCGCGAGGCCGTGCGGCGCGTCGTCGCGCGGCACGAAATCCTCCGCACCTCCTTCCGTCGCCTGCCCGGCATGGGCACGCCCTTGCAGTCGGTCGAGGAGGCAGCCCGGTGCGCCTTCGCCGAGGTTGACCTCAGCGGGCCGCGCGCCGACCGGCGCGGACGCTTGGTCGCCGAGCTTTATCGCGGCGAGGCGCGGCGCGAGTTCGACCACGCGCGGGGCGGGTCAATGGGCGTCCTCCTGTTGAAGCTCTCGCCCGCCAACCACCTGCTCGTCATCAGCCTGTCGTCGCTCTGCGCCGACGTGCGGACTCTGCGAAATCTGACAGGCGAGGTCTGCCGAGCCTACGCGTCACTCACGGGCGACGTGGCGCCGCCCCTGCCCGAGCCGGTGCAGTACGCGCAATTCGCCGAGTGGCAGAACGAAGCGCTCGCATTAGAGGAGGGCGCCGAGGCGAAGAAGTTCTGGCGCGCGCAACTCGCCCCGGAGCGTGCCGCCGCCGCGCTGCCGCTTGAATCCGAAGCGGACGGCGGCTGGCGGGGCGGGCCGGCCGGGGCGGACGCCGCCGGGGGGGCCCTGCCGCTCGTGCTGGAACTCGGGCCGGAGGCGGCGCGGCCGGCCGCGGAGGCCGCGCGCAGGTACGGGGTGACGGCGGAGGCGGCGCTGCTGGCGGGCTGGCAGGCGTTGCTGTGGCGCCTGTCGGGCGCGCCGGAAGTGGCCGTCGCGGCGCTGTTCGACGGGCGTCAGTACGAAGAGATGTTTGACGCCCTCGGCCCGTACGCCGCGTGGCTTCCCCTGCTCCAGCGGTTCGACGAGGGAACCACTTTCGGCGACCTCCTGAAGGCCGTGGGCGAGTCGGTCGGCGACGCCCGCGCGAAGCAAGCCTACTTCCCGCACGCGGGCGCGCGCGAAGGCTCCGGTCCCGGCGCCCCGCCCGCGCCGTTCGGCTTCGAGTACGAGAGTTGGCCCGCCGCGCTACCGTCCGGCGCGTTGGCCGCGTCCGTCTCGGAGCTTGACCACTGGGCGAACGGCTTCAAGCTCCGCCTCTCCTGCTTCGACCTGCCCGGCGGGCCGCGCCTGAAACTCTATTACGACCCCGCCCGCTACACGCGCGACGCGGCCGAGCGCCTCGGCGGGCAGTATCAAACGCTGCTGCGCGGCGGCGTCGAAAGCCCGCGCACGCCGCTCGGCAGACTCCCGCTGCTCGGCGCGCCGGAGTTGCGCCGCGTGCTGGCGCGAGGGAACGACGCGGCGGTCGAGCCGCCACGCGACGCCTGCGTCCACCGCCTCTTCGAGGAGCAGGTTGAGAGGACGCCGGACGCGGTGGCCCTCTCGTGCGACGGCGAAACGCTCAGCTACGCGGAGTTGAACCGGAGGGCCAACCGGCTGGCGCGCGACCTGCGCGGTCGCGGCGTCCGCCTAGAGTCGCGCGTCGGCCTCGCCGCCGGGCGCTCGCCCGCCACCCTCGTCGCCCTGCTGGCCATCCTCAAGGCCGGAGCCGCCTACGTCCCACTCGACGACTCCCTGCCGCCCGCCCGCCTCAAGCTGATACTGGAGCGGGCCGGCGTCGGGCTCCTGCTCGCCGACTCCCGACCCCGCGTGGGGTGGGACGGCTGCGGCGCCGAGGTCGTCCGCGTCGGCACCGAGCCCGCCGACCTCGCGCCCCGCGACGCCGTTAACCTCGGGGCCGAAGTCCCGGCCGACGCGCTCGCCTACGTCATGCACACCTCGGGCTCGACCGGAGAGCCGAAGGCCGTGATGGTCACGCACCGCTCGGTCGTCAACCTCTGGGCGGCGCTCGCCGGTGGCGCCTACGCGCCGCACGAGCCGGTGCGGCGCGTGAGCCTCAACGCCCCGCTCTCGTTCGACTCGTCG
>DATMVI010000210.1:0-14291 GCA_035563275.1 Pyrinomonadaceae bacterium | reverse complement strand
CCGCCCGGCAGCGCGTCGAGCGCGGAAAGCTCCGGCCGGAAGCGGCCGCCGACGAAGACGAGCCGGCTGCGGCGCGCCTCCTCGTAGACGAAGCGCTCGGCCTCCCCGGCGTCGAGCGGCCCGGCCGGCCCGGCCGCGGGCCGAAACTCGGAGCGGGCGAGGGGCGCGACGTTCGTGTACTTCCAGTCTTCCTCGCGCGTGGTCGGGAAGCCCAGCCCCTCGAACCTCTCCAGCGCGGCCACGCGCGCGCGCGCCAGCCACTCCGGCTCGCCCGCGCGGGCGGCCGCCTCGAAGGCTTCGCGGTAAAAACTCTTCTCTTTAATCGCCTGTGACATTTGAATTCATGGGGCGCCGGGCGTCGGGCGCCGGATCAGAACTCGTCTTCAACCCGGAACCTGACGCCCGACAGCCGGCGCCTTCTATGCGCTGATGGCCGACTGCCGCCCGGCCTCTTCCCTGATCCAGTCGTAGCCCTTCGCCTCAAGCTCAAGCGCGAGCTCCTTGCCGCCGGAGCGGACGATGCGGCCGCGGTAGAGGACGTGGACGAAGTCGGGCACGATGTAGTTGAGCAGGCGCTGGTAGTGCGTGACGAGGACGACGGCGTTGTCGGGCGTGCGGAGTTTGTTGACGCCGTCGGCGACCACGCGCAGCGCGTCGATGTCGAGGCCCGAGTCGGTCTCGTCGAGCACCGCGAGCTTCGGCTCCAGCACGGCCATCTGCAAAATCTCGTTGCGCTTCTTCTCGCCGCCCGAGAAGCCCTCGTTGACCGAGCGCGACATCAGCCCCGCGTCCATCTCGACGACCCGCGCCCGCTCCGCCAGCAGGTCTTTGAACTCCAGCGGGTCGAGCTCCTCCTCGCCGAGGTGCTTGCGCTTCTCGTTGTAGGCGAGGCGGAGGAACTGCGCGTTCGAGACGCCGGGCACTTCGACCGGGTACTGGAAGGCGAGGAAGACGCCCTCGCGGGCGCGCTCGTCGGGCGCGAGTTCGAGCAGGTTGCGCCCCTCGAACAAGACCTCGCCGGCCGTCACCTCGTAGGCCGGGTGGCCGGCCAGAATCTTCGCCAGCGTGGACTTCCCCGAGCCGTTCGGCCCCATGATGGCGTGCGTCTCGCCGCGGTTCACCTTCAGGTCGATGCCGCGCAGGATTTCCTTGCCCTCCACGGCCGCCCGCAAATTACGAATCTCTAACACTACGTTTTGACCTCTCGGATTCTCTCGACGGAATAAAATCGCCCCGGCCGAACCGGCCGGCCTCAGACGGTCACGACGCCGTTGGCGGCGACGGCGGCGGCCGGCCCGGCTTCCCCCTCGTAATCGTCGAACGAAAGCCCCTCGCCGACGGGCTGAATCATCCGCAGCGCGCGCCGCCGCTCGGCCGCGCCCAGCTTCTCCTCGATCACCCACCCGACGAGGTACTGCGCGGCGAGGCAGCCGGCCGCCGTCGCCACGTTACCCTCGCGCACGAAAGGCTCTTCGACCACCTCGACGCCCATCGCGCGCAGTTGCCCGACCGCCGTCGGGTAGGTCGTCGCGCGCTTGCCTTCGAGCAGCCCGAGGCGCGCGAGGATGAGCGCGCCCGAACACATCGAGCCGATCAGCTGGCGGCCGGGGTCGAGCCGGAAGGCGCTGACGAAGCGCTCGTCCTCGATGGCGCGCCGCGCGCCCTGCCCGCTCGTGAACAGCACGACCTCCGAGTCGTTGGCCTCTTCGAGCGGGCCGTGCGTCTCCAGCCGGATGCCGGTGGAGGAGAAGTGCTCGCGCTGCGCCCCGAGGATGCTCACGCGCCAGCCGGGGTGGCGGACGCGGTTGAGCAAGTCCCACATGAAGAAGACGTCTATGTCGGTGAAGTAGTCGAAGGTGACGATTGACGCTCTCAAGACCGTGACCTCACAAAAGAAGACCGACGACGTTGCGGCCGCGGCGCGAACCCGACTTCAGCCCACGCTGTTTTCGAGCTTCAGGCCGAGCAGGCGCTGCGCCTCGACGGCGAACTCCATCGGCAGCTCGCGGAAAACGTCCTTGCAGAAGCCGTTGATGATGAGCGAGACGGCGTCCTCCTGCGAGATGCCGCGCTGCTGGAGGTAGAACAACTGCTCCTCGCTGATGCGCGAGGTCGTGGCCTCGTGCTCGACGCGCGCCGAGTTGTTCATCACCTCGATGTACGGGAAGGTGTTGGCCCCGCACTTCGAGCCGATGAGCATCGAGTCGCACTGCGTGTAGTTGCGCGCGCCCTCGGCGCCGCCCAGCACCTTCACCAGCCCCCGGTAGGAGTTGTTCGACCTGCCGGCCGAGATGCCCTTCGAGACGATGGTCGAGCGCGTGTTCCTGCCGATGTGGATCATCTTCGTGCCCGTGTCGGCCTGCTGCGCGTGGTTCGTCAAAGCCACCGAGTAGAACTCGCCGATGGAGTTGTCGCCTTGCAGGATGCACGAAGGATACTTCCACGTGATCGCCGAGCCGGTCTCGACCTGCGTCCACGAAATCTTCGAGTTCCGCCCGCGGCACGCGCCGCGCTTGGTGACGAAGTTGTAAATGCCGCCCTTCCCCTCCTCGTCGCCCGCGTACCAGTTCTGCACGGTCGAATACTTGATCTCGGCGTCGTCGAGCGCGACGAGTTCCACCACGGCGGCGTGCAGCTGGTTCTTGTCGAACTTCGGCGCGGTGCAGCCTTCGAGGTAGGAGACGTGAGCGCCCTCCTCGGCCACGACCAGCGTGCGCTCGAACTGCCCCGACTCCTGATTGTTGATGCGGAAGTAGGTCGAAAGCTCCATCGGGCAGCGGACGCCCCGCGGCACGAAGACGAACGAGCCGTCGGAGAAGACGGCGCTGTTGAGCGCCGCGAAGTAGTTGTCGCCGACGGGCACGACCGACCCGAGGTACTTCCTGACGAGGTCGGGGTGGTCGCGGATCGCCTCGGTGAACGAGCAGAAGATGACGCCGTGCTTCTTCAGCTTCTCCTTGTAGGTCGTGGCGACCGAGACGGAGTCGAAGACCGCGTCCACGGCGACGCCGGCGAGCTGCTTCTGCTCGGTCAGCGGGATGCCCAGCTTCTCGAAGGTGCGCAGGAGTTCCGGGTCTACCTCGTCGAGGCTCTTCTTCGCCTCCTTCTGCTTCGGCGCGCTGTAGTAGATGATGTCCTGATAGTCGATCTCGGGGTACTCGACGTTCGGCCAGTGCTTCGGCTCGGTCATCGTGAGCCACTGGCGGAAAGCCTTCAGCCGGAACTCCAGCATCCACTCCGGCTCGCCCTTCTTCTCCGAGATGAGGCGGACGGTCTGCTCGGTCAGGCCCCGCGGGATCATGTCCGACTCGATGTCGGTGACGAAGCCGTACTTGTACTCTTTGTTGGTCAGCAGCTCGATTGTGCTCATCGGGTTAACGGTTCCTTTAAAATCCTCTCCGGCGGCCTCAGCGCGCGGGGCCGGCGGGCGCGGCCCCGTGGCGCGCGCCCTGTATCTGGTGGAGGGTCGCATCGACGGCCCGCTCGGTGCCGACCAACTGCGCCAGCGTGATGCCCGAGAGCGCCTGCGCGACGATCTCGTGGACGTTTAAAAGCACGGGCCGGATGCCGCAGTCGCCCGTGTGCACGCACGAGTCGAGCACGCCGGGGAAGCTCCGGCAGTGGCCTTCGAGCTGGTCGTCGTCGAGCACCTTGATGACCTCGCTCAGGCGCACCTCCGCGGCGGGGCGCGCCAGCCGGTAGCCCCCCTTCGTCCCGCGGTGGGCCGAGACCAGCCCGGCCTTGCTCAACAGCCAGAGCACCTTGCCCGCGTTGGCCTGCGACATGCCCTCGCGCTCGGCGATCTGCGGGAGCGTCAGAGACTCGCCCCCGCCCAATCGCGCCAACTGCACGAGGCAGCGCAAACCGTACTCTTCCTGCGCGGAAACCTTCATAAACCTCAACGCCTCAAGCCGGCGAAAATCGGTCGCAACCCCATCGTAGGCCATACCTTACTTTTTTGTCAAGATTAGTCAGATGCCCCGCCGGAGAAGCGGGTTGCAAGGCTAAATCACTGAACTGGCACGGTTTCAGCCGCGACGACGGGCGGGCGGCGGCGCGTGCGCCCCGCGGAGTCTTTCGTGCTCCCTGCCCGCCGTCAGGTTCGGAGGCGGCCCGACTCTGACGGCGGGTCAGAGCATCGCCGCGGCGGCGCGGTCAACGAACCATTCGAGGGTGCCGTCCGCCGGGCGGATCAGTTGCGCGGGCAGGCGTCGGGGGTCGCGCCCGCCGCGGAGCACTTCGCGGAGGCGGGCGGCCTTGCCCGCGCCGCTGACGAGGAAGATGACGTGGCGGGCGGCGTTGATGGCGGGCGCGGTCAGGGTGACGCGCCACGCGCCGAGTCGTTCGACCCGGTTGGCGGCGACCCACGCGCGCCCCGCGTCGAGCGCGGCCGTCGCGGGAAAGAGCGAGGCGGTGTGGCCGTCGTCGCCCATGCCGAGCAGCACGAGGTCGAAGCGCGGCCAGCCGGCGTCGCCGAAGAGGCCGCGCAGCTCCTCCTCGTAGCGGGCGGCGTTGGCGGCCGCGTCGCCGCGGCCCTCGATGCGGTGGACGTTCTCGGCGGGAATGCTCACGCGGCCGAGCAGGCTCTCGCGCGCCATGCGGAAGTTGCTCTCGGCGTCGTCGGGCGGAACCATGCGCTCGTCGCCGAAGAAGACGTGAACCCGCGGCCAGTTGACCCGGCCGCGCAGTCCGTCGGAGGCGAGCAGCTCGTAGACGCGGCGCGGCGTCGTGCCGCCCGCGAGCGCGACGACGAAGAGGCCGCGGGCCGCGACGGCCTCGCCCGCCAGCTCGGCGAAGCAGCGGGCGGCCGCGGCGGCCACGTCTTCGCCCGTCTCGTAGACGCGAACGCCTTCGGGCGCGGTGTCGCCGCCGGCCACGGCCTTCACTCCCCGGCGTGGAGCAGCGCCGCGCGCCCCGCGCCGTAGAGCGCGGCCTTGTCGTCGAGGATGACGCAGACGCGCGTCTCCTCGACGATGCCGGACATGCGCCCCTTGTCGAGGTAGGCGCGCATGAAGGCGCCGCCCTTCAGCTTCTCGATGATCTTGGGCGCGATGCCGCCGCCGACGTAGAGGCCGCCCGACGGCCGCAGCAGGAGCGCGAGGTTGCCGGCCATCGCGCCGTAAATCTCGACGAACATGTCGAGCGCCTCGGCGGCCAGCTCGCTCTTGCGCGCCAGCCCCGCGCGCGAGATGGCCGCGGCCGGGTCGCCGCCCCTCAGCTCGTCGGCCAGCCACGCGGGCTCCTCGCCGTGGCCGCGGTCGCGCAGGAAAGTGTAGATGGTGACGAGGCCCGGCCCCGAGAGCGCGCGCTCGACGCTGACGCGCCCGCCGATCTTCTCCCGCACGTACAGGAAGAGTTCGATCTCGCGCTCGTTGCGCGGGGCGAAGTCCATGTGGCCGCCCTCGGACGAGATCGGGTGGTAGCGCTCGCCGTCCCAGAAGATGCCGGCCATGCCGAGGCCCGTGCCGGCGGCGATGAGCGCGCGGTGGCCGGGGCCCGCGCCCGCGCCGGGGTTGAGGGTGTAGAACTGCGCGGGCTGCAAGACCTCGACGCCGTAGGCCGTGGCTTCGAGGTCGTTGATGAGGCCGACGCGGGCGAGGCCGAGCCTTGAGGCGAGGCTTTCGGCGCTCACCACCCACGGGAGGTTGGTCGCCTCGACGCGGCCGTGGGCGACGGGGCCGGCGACGCCGAAGCAGGCGTGCGTGACGCGCGGCGAAAGCTCCGCGACGAACTCGCCGACGATCTCCCCGAGCGAAGAGTACTTCCCGCTCGGGTAGCTGCGCTGCGCGATGATGCGGTCGAGCCTCTGGCCGTGCGGCTCGAACAGCGCGATGTTGGTCTTCGTCCCCCCGATGTCTCCGGCGATGATCATTAGTGCGACCCGTTCCCGTTCAGGATAATTAAGAATTAAGAATTAAGAATTAAGAATTAAGAATGGACTGCGGGGAATCTTGAAGGCCGCTTCGCAAACACATCAATTCTTAATTCTTAATTCTTAATTGTTTCAATCAGGCGCGCGGCGAAGCGGGCGGCGCGTTCGTAGAGCGCGTCGCGCGAAAGGATGTCGAGCTCGGCGCTGAGGCGTCGGCCCTCGCTGCGCGCCTCGAAGCCGAGCACGCGCCCCGAAGCCTGTCGGCCGCCGACCCGCGCCCACGTTTCGAGCTTGGCCTCGCCGGCGCGGAGCGCGACGCCGAACTCGTCGCCCGCGGCCGAGCGCAGCGTGAGCGAGGTGATCGTGCCGTCGCGCCCGGCCGCGCCCCCGCCGGCCTCAAGCTCTACCGCGACGGGGCGGCCGCCGTCGCTGAGCCGGAAGCTCGCGCGCCCGCCCGAAATAATTTCACCTCCCGGCTCGGCCTCCCAGCCGAGGCAGGTCGCGAGCCAGCCGGCGGCCAGCAGAACCTTCGGCGCGATCCGGCCGGGGCCGCGGTCGGGCGGGTCGTAGACGAAGCTGACCCGCTCGATCTCGGCCAGCGAGGCCCGGTAGTCGGCCACGTCCCAGAAGCCCGCGACGACGGAGCGCCAAGAGGTGAGCCGGCCCCAGTTGAGGTCGCTCAGGCGCAGCCGGCCGCCCGCGATGATTTCTGACAGGCGAATTAAATCATACTGCGGGTTGTCGAACGAGGCCGAGTCTATCACGACGCGGTCGGCCAGCGCCGCGAGCCGCCCGAACAGTTTGTCGTCGTAGTGCGGGATGTCCTTCCACCAGAGGAAGACCGGCGCGTCGGGCACGAGCAGCGGCGCGACGGCCGTCCACGCCGTCTGCACGGCCGGGCCGGCGGCCTCGATGGTGATCTGCTCGCCGCAAATCTGCTTCGAGCCGCGCCTGCCGACCTGACAGCGCGTCGAGACGTAGGCTTCGAGCCGCGGCTCCGGCGCGCCGCGGTCGGCGACGAGGACGAGCGCGCGCGACGGGTGGCGCTCGATGACTTCGCCGAGCAGCGCGTCAACCTCGGCCCGCCCCTCCGGCCCCTCGGCGTACACGATCAGGTTCAGCGCGCACGCGCGCGCCACGCCCGCCGACTCGCCCGCCCCCCCGGCCGACAGCTCCGCCCACATCGCCGACAGCTCCCTTTCGAGCCGCGCCGCGTCGATGCCCTTCAGGGCGGAGAGCGAAACGATGCTGGACTGAGTCTCCATAAGAACGCGAATCGTGAATCGTGAATCGTGAAGGGCGGCCGCCGGTCATCGGTCGTCAGTTAACGACGAAAAAACTGACGGCCGAGAACCGACGACTGAGAACCGTCTTTGGCGATTCGCGACCACGGCTTTTCACGGCCTGCGCCAGCGCCGGCCGCTTCGTTCGAGGAGGCCGAAGGAGGCGTCAGGCCCCCAGCCCCCGGCCTCGTAGTTGGGGAAGTCGGCCCCGTCTGTGTCCCCGGCCCACTCGTCGAGGATGGGCGTGACGAGTTGCCAGCCGCGCTCGGTCATGTCGGCGCGGGCGTACAGGGTCGAGTCGCCGAGGACGCAGTCGAGGATGAGCCGCTCGTAGGCCTCGGCGAGTTGGACGCCGAAGGACGCGCCGTAGCGGAACTCCATGTTCACGTCGCGGATGCGCGTCGTCTGCCCCGGCACCTTCGCGGCGAAGCGCATCGTGATGCCCTCGTCGGGCTGGATGCGGATGACGAGCTGGTTGGGCGCGACCTGCTCGGCCGCCTCCGCGCCGAACAGCTGGTGCGGCACCGGCCTGAACTGGATGGCGATCTCCGTGACGCGCTTCGCCAAGCGCTTCCCCGAGCGGACGTAGAAGGGCACGCCCGACCAGCGCCAGTTGTCGAACCACATCGTCAGCGCGGCGAAGGTCTCGGTCGCGGAGTCGGGGGCGACGCCCGGCTCCTCGCGGTACCCCGGCACCGGCTTGCCGCCGATGCTCCCGGCCCCGTACTGCCCGCGCACGCACTCCGAGCGGACGCGCTCGCGCGTGAACTCGCGCGCCGCGCGCATGGCCTTGACCTTCTCGTCGCGCACGTCCTCGGCCGAGAGCGTCGCGGGCGGCTCCATCGCCACGAGCGAGAGCACCTGAAAGACGTGGTTCTGGATCATGTCGCGCACCACGCCCGACTTCTCGTAGTAGCCGCCGCGCCCCTCGACGCCGACCGTCTCGGCGTTGGTGAGCTGCACGTGGCCGATGTACTGCCGGTTCCACAGCGGCTCGAAGATGCCGTTGGCGAAGCGGAAGACGAGCAGGTTCTGGACGGTCTCTTTGCCGAGGTAGTGGTCGATGCGGTAAATCTGCCGCTCGTCGAGGTGGCGCAGGATGTCTCTGTTCAACTGGCGCGCGCTCTCCAGACTCGTGCCGAAGGGCTTCTCGATGATGACCCTCACCCAGCCCTTCGAGGGCCGCGCCAGCCCGGCCTCGCCCAACTGCCGGACGGCCTCGGCGTAGAACTCCGGCGCGACCGAGAGGTAGAAGAGGCGGTTGCCCTGAGTGCCGTGCTCGCGGTCAACGTCTTCAAGGAGCGCCGCGAGCCGGCGGTAGTCCTCGGCGTTCCTGATGTCCGAGGTCAGGTAGCGCATGCGCCGCGCGAACGACTCCCAGACCTCGCCGTCCACGCGCTTGTCCTCGGAGAACTCGGCGACGGCCTCCCTCATGCGGTTGCGAAACTCTCCGTCCGACATCTGCGTGCGGGCCAGCCCGACGATGGCGAACTCGGCCGGCAAAAGCCGCTCCTGCACGAGCCGGTAGAGCGCCGGGATCAGCTTCCGCCTCGCCAAATCGCCCGACGCCCCGAAGATGACGACCGCGCACGGCTCGGCCGCGCGCTCCAACCTCATCCCGACGCGCAAGGGGTTGTCCAGTGTGGCCGACATAAAGACTCAAGTAGACAGCAGTCAGTAGTCAGTAGTCAGTAGAGAGCATTCGCTATTTCAGGGTGACGGCTTCAGCAGTCGCAGCGCGGAGCCTACTGGCTACTGACTGCTGTCTACTGTCTGCTTTGCTTCTCCAACAACTCCTCCCACTCCGTGTGGAGCGCCCCGGCTTGGGGCTTGTCCGTGCGCTCGTAGGTGTGCGAGCCGAAGAAGTCGCGCTGGGCCTGCGTGAGGTTGAGGGGGAGTTCGGCCGTGCGGTAGGTGTCGAAGTAGGCGACGGAGGCCGACATGCCGGGGACGGGGATGCCGAGCCGCATGGCGGTCGTCACCGCCTGCCGCCAATTACTCTGGGCACGCTGGATGTAGTCGTTAAAGTCGGGGTCGAGCAGGAGACTGTGCAGGTCTCGGCGGCGGCCGTAAGCGTCCTTGATCTTTCCGAGGAACTGCGCGCGGATGATGCAGCCGCCCTTCCAGATGCGCGCCGTCTCGCCGAGGTCGATGCCCCAGCCCCAGTTCTCCGAGCCGGCGCGGATGAGGCTCATGCCCTGCGCGTAAGAGCAAATCTTCGAGGCGTAGAGCGCGTCGCGGACGCACGCGATCATCCCGGCGCGGTCGCCGTCGAACTTCGCTCCCGACGGGCCGGCGATCCGCCGGCTCGCCTCGACGCGCTCCGCCTTGCGGGCCGACAGGTTGCGCGTGCCCACGGCCGCGTCGATGGTCGGGATGACGACGCCGAGGTCGAGCGCGACTTGGGAAGTCCACCTGCCCGTGCCCTTCTGCCCGGCCTTGTCGAGCACGAGGTCGACGAGCGGCCGCCCCGTTTCAGGGTCTTCGACGCGGAGAATTTTGGCCGTGATCTCGATGAGGAAGGATTCGAGGTCGCCGCGGTTCCACTCGTCGAAGACCTCGGCCATCTCGGCGGCCGTCATGCCCAGCGCGCGGCGCATGATGTCGTACGCCTCGGCGATGAGCTGCATGTCGCCGTACTCGATGCCGTTGTGAACCATCTTGACGAAGTGGCCCGCGCCGCCCGGCCCGATGTAGGTGACGCACGGCCCGTCGTCCACCTTCGCGGCGATGGCCTCCCAGACGGGGCGAATCTGCTCGTAAGCCTCGCGGTCGCCGCCCGGCATCAGAGACGGCCCCCACAGGGCGCCCTCCTCCCCGCCCGAGACGCCGGAGCCGATGAAGCTGTAGCCCTCTTCCTTCAGTTGCTTCTCGCGCCGCGCGGTGTCGAGGAAGTGAGAGTTGCCGCCGTCGACGATGATGTCGCCGCGGTCGAGGAAGGGCTTGATCTGGTCAACCGTCCAGTCGACGGGGTCGCCGGCCTTCACCAGCAGGATGATCTTCCGGGGCCGTTCGAGCGCGCGGGCCAACTCTTCGGGCGTGCGCGCGCCGACGACCTGCCTGCCTTCGGCGCGCGCGACGAACTCGTCAACCTTCGCCGGCTTGCGATCCCACACGGCGACCGGGTAGCCGTTGCGCTCGATGTTGAGCGCCAGATTCTCGCCCATCACGCCGAGGCCCATGAGGCCGATCTTCGCGGCCTTCGGGGTCTGTTCCGGGGTTGACATAAATCCTCTGAGTAGACGGTAGACGGCGGGCAGTAGACGGTAGCGCCCCGCGCTGATGATGGTGACGCTGACCTCTTGAAGCTTCGCCGCCGAAGCTCTTCCTGCTGACCACTGACTGCCGTCTGCCGTCTACTCCCTCTTCATTTCGCCCCGGTCGCGCCCGAGACGGGCAGCGCCTCGCGGACGAGTTCGTAGAGACGCCGGAGGCCGGCGGTCGCGTCCGCGCCGAGGTCGAGGCGGGCGGCGCGGCGGCCGCGGGTCGAGAGCGAGCGGAAGTCGCCGAGCGCCTGCGCCTGTTTGAGGACGCTGAAGGTGAACGGCTCGCCGGGGATTTCGAGGTCGCGCGCGTCCGCCGCGGTGAGTTGCAGGAAGACGCCGGAGTCGGGGCCGCCCTTGTGGAGCTGACCCGTCGAGTGCAGAAAGCGCGGGCCGTAGCCGGTGGTCGTCGCGCAGCGCGTGGCGTCGCGCAGGTGCGCGCGAATCCGCCCGAGGAGGCGGTCGTGCTCGGGCGTCTCCTCGACGTAGCCGAGCAGCGCGACGTAGTCGCCCGCGCCCGCGCGCCCGAGGTGCGCCCGCAGGGCCTCGGCGAGCGGGCCGGCGGGGAGCGAGCCGTCGGCGGCGTAGAGCGTGAGCGGGCCGTCGGCGGCGTGCGCGGCCTGCTCCGGCAGGCGGCCCGCGCCCCTGAAGGCTTCGAGCAGCTCGCGCGTCGCGTCCTTCGACTCCTGCACGTTGGGCTGGTCGAACGGGTTGATGCCCAGACGCCAGCCGGCGAAGGCCGTCGCCAGCTCCCACAGGAAGAACTCTTCGGCGAGGTCGTAGGCGTCCGTCAGCGTGCGGTAGACGACGGGGTGGCCGGCCGCTTCCAGCGCCTTCAGGCGCGTCTCGGTCTCGCCTTCGAGGCGGCCGATGGCGATGGAGACGAAGAGGCGGTCGTCGCCGTAGACGGACGGCGGCCCGAGCGGCTCGCCCGCCACCGGCACGATGCCCTTCCCCTCTTTGCCCGTGCTCTCGGCGACGAGCTGCTCGACCCACAGGCCGAACGACTCGATGCGCGGGTCGGCGACGACGGTCAGCTTGTCGCGCCCGGCCTGCGCGCACTCGGCGAGGATGGCCCCGAGGCGCGCGCCGGGGTTTTCCGCCGCGGGCACGACCTGCGCGCAGGCGTGCACGACGCGCTCGGCGCGGTCGAGCAGCTTCGGCAGGTCGAGCCCCATCAGCGCGGCCGGAACCATGCCGAAGTAGGAGAGCGCCGAGTAGCGCCCGCCGATGTCCGGCGGGTTGAGGAAGACGCGGCGGAAGCGGTCGCGCCTCGCGTCTTCCTCCATCTTCGTGCCGGGGTCGGTGATGGCGATGAAGTTGTCGCCGGGGTTGTCCTTCGCGCGCGCGACCTGATCGAACCAGTAGCGGTAGAACATCAGCGGCTCGGTCGTCGTCCCCGACTTCGTGGCGATGACGAAGAGGGCGCGGGCCGGGTCAACGCGGTCGCGGAGGTCGGCGACGGCGTCGGGGTCGGTCGAGTCGAGCACGAGCAGTTCGGGGAAGCCCTCCCGCCGGCCGAAGGTGCGGCGCAGGACTTCGGGGCAGAGCGACGAGCCGCCCATGCCGCAGAGCACGACGTGGCGGAAGTCGCCCCCGCGCGCGAGGCCGGCCGCGTAGGACATCAGCTCGCCCTCGACGCCGATCATCGTGTCCACGATGCCCAGCCAGCCGAGGGCGTTTTTGATGACCTTCCGGTGCGCCTCCTCGCCCTTCCAGAGCGCGGCGTCCTTGCGCCAGAGGCGGCGCATCACGTCGCCCTTCTCGGCCTCTTTGAGCGCGGCCGCGACCGCCCCGGCGTGGCGGCCGAGCGAGGCCGACAGGCGCTCGTTGATGCCGGAGAGCAGGGCGCCGCGCTTGGCCTCGATGGACGCGGCGAGCGTGTCGAAGGAGCCGACGAACGCCTTCAGCCCGTCCTGCTGCAACTTCTCGGTGACGGCCTTGAGGTCGATGCCGATCTCGGCCAGCTCCGCGATGAGGCGGCGCGACTCGTCCACGCCCTCTTCGAGCGTGAGCGCGACGCGGCCGTGGTCGCGGACGGCCGTGTAGGTGGCGGGCGGCACGGTGTTGACCGTCTCGGGGCCGATGAGGTTGTCCACGTAGAGCACGTCGGAATACTTCGGGTTCTTCGTCCCCGTCGAGGCCCAGAGGGGGCGCTGCGCCATCGCGCCCTTCTCCCGGAGCGCGCGGAAGCGCTCGCCGTGGAAGATTTCCCTGAACTTCTGGTAGGCGAGCTTGGCGTTGGCGACGGCCGCGCGGCCGAGCATGGATTCGAGCCTCCGCCTCTCCTCGGGCGAGGCGGCGCGCCGCGCGCGCTCTTCGAGGTCGGCGTCCACGGACGTGTCCACGCGCGAGACGAAGAAGCTGGCGACCGAGGCGACGCGCGCGACGGGCAGCCCCTCGGCGGCCCGCCGCTCGAGCCCGCAGATGTAAGCCTCGGCCACCTGCTCGTAGTTCTCGATGGAGAAGATCATCGTGATGTTGATGTTGACGCCGCGGTAGATCGACTCCTCGATGGCGGGCAGCCCCTCCTGCGCCGCGGGGATTTTAATCATCACGTTGGGGCGGCCGAGGCGGCGGAAGAGGCGCGTCGCCTCCTCGACGGTGCCCCGCGTGTCGTAGGCGAGCTTCGGGTTGACTTCGAGGCTGATGTAGCCGTCGAGCGCGTCGGTGCGGTCGTAGACGGGCCGGAGGATGTCGGCGGCCGAGCGGATGTCTTCGACGACCAGCTCCTCGTAAATCTCCGGCACCGACAGGCCCGCCTCGACGAGCGCGCGCAGCTGCTCGTCGTAGTCGGTCGAGCCGGTGATGGCCTTCTCGAAGATGGTCGGGTTGGAGGTCACGCCGCGGAGGTCGTCCTCCTCGATCTTCCGCGCGAGGTCTCCCGTGGTGAGCATGGCGCGGCGGATGTTGTCGTACCAGATGGACTGGCCGAGCCGCGTGATCTCGACGAGATTGTTAACCATCAGATGATTCCCCTCGACTTCGCAGAGTTGGTTGGGTGTAACTGGCCCGACGGTGCGGGGCGGAGCCGATTCAAAACGCCATTGATAAAGTGGCCGGATACTAACACAGGATGCCTTAGGCGTCTATCAAAGAGGGGTTTCAAGAGGATGACAAAGACGACCGCCCGCAGACTCTCTCGGAGGCTACGGGCGGTCGTCGCGGGATGGTCAGGTGTCGTCAGTTCGCCGCCGACTCGGGGCGCTGGAAGGCCGTGTCCTCCATCTTGACGCCGTAGGTGACGGTCAGGATGTTGATCTCTTCGAGCTGCCGGTCGCCCATCAGGAGCACCGTGCGGTAGGGCACGGCCGTCCCCTGCACGACGCGGTAGTCGTGGAAGTTGCGGCGGAACTTGACGGGCGCGCCGCCCTCCGGCGGGGCCGCCTCGTATTCGAGCCAGAGCACCTTGTAGGTCTTCGCGCTGATGAAGTAGCGCGTGCGGTTCTTCTGCTTGTCTTCGAGGTCGAGCACCCAGACCTCGATGCCCTTGTGCGTCTCCTTGCCGGCGAGGGCGACGGTCGAGCCGCCCTCCTTGTAGCGGAGCAGCGCGTCGAGGCTGTGGAGGCGGTCGGAGAGGAAGTTGCTGACCTCCTCCTCGCGCGGCGTGAAGGGCGTGCCGCGCAGGACGCCGAAGACGTTGCCCTCGTTGAAGACGAGCGAGTACTCGGCCGAAGGCCGCCGCTGGTCGAGCCGCACCTTGTCCTTGTCCAGCGTCTCGCCGCGCTTGAAGCTGCGCTCGTAGGCGATCTCCTCGGTGCGCCCGTCCTCGGTGGTGCGCGTGATGCGCCCGCGCTCGACGCCCGAGCGGCGCACCTGCGCGAGGCGCTCGCGGACGCCGGCCGCGTAGATGACCGTCTCGGCCACCTGCTC
>DATMVI010000209.1:0-2498 GCA_035563275.1 Pyrinomonadaceae bacterium | reverse complement strand
TCGCCGCCTCGCTCCCGGCCTTCGGCGCGCCCGGCAACGGCGGCTTCGTCTGGCACGGCGCGGCCGCGGCCGACTTCAACCGCGACGGCTGGCAAGACCTCTTCGTCACCGCGCCCGACCGCAACTTCCTTTATCTGAACGACGGGGCCGGCAAGTTCCGCGACGCGAGCGACGAGGCCGGCGTGCGCATCTCGGCGACGGGCGTCGCGCCGCTCGTCTTGGATTACGACAACGACGGCGACGCGGACGTCTTCGTCTCGGCCGTCGGCCAGCAAATCCTCTTCGAGAACCTGCTCGCGCAGGGTGGCAAGCTCCAGTTCCAGGACGCCTCTTTGGAGGCGGGCGTGGCCGTCCCGGCCGTCGGCTTCAGCGCCGTGGCCGGCGACGTGAACTCGGACGGCCGGCTCGACATCTACGTCACCTCCTACAACCGCTACGGGCAGGTCACGCCCGACTCGTGGTTCCGCGCCACGAACGGCACGCCCAACCTGCTCTTCGTCGCGCAGCCCGACGGGACGTTCAAGGAGGAGGCCGGCCGCTGGGGCGTGGACGACCGCCGCTGGTCTTACGCCGCCGAGTTCGCCGACGTGAACGGCGACGGCCGCGTCGACCTCTACGTCGCCAACGACTTCGGCGAGAAGGCGATGTACGTCAACCGCGGCGACCGCTTCGTGGACGAGGCCAAAGAGCGCGGCGTGCTCGACCCCGGCAACGGGATGGGCGTCTCGTTCGGCGACTACAACAACGACGGCCTGCTCGACATCCACGCCTCGAACATGAGCTCGACGGCCGGCAACCGCATCCTCGCGCGCCTCTTCCCCAATCAGGGGCCGCAGGACAACGTGCTGAAGAAGCTCGCCGCCGGCAACAACCTCTTCGAGAACGTGGGCGGCGGGAAGTTCCGCGACGTGACGGCCGAGGTCGGCGGCTTCTCGGGCGGCTGGGCGTGGGGCGGCGGCTTCATCGACTTCGACAACGACGGGTGGGAGGACATCTACACGCCGAACGGCTTCATTTCGGGCAAGTCGATGAAGGACACTTGAAGCCAGTTCTGGCGTCAGGTCGTGACGCACTCGAATGACGAGAAGCAGGCGAAGGGCGCGCTGCGCTCCGACCAGAACCAACTGATGTTCGGCGAGGGCTTCTCCTTCTCCGGCTACGAGCGCGACCCGCTCTACCTCAACACCGGCGCGAAGAAGTTCGTCGACATCTCCGGCGTCTCCGGCATCGACTCGATCACGGACGGGCGCGCCGGGGTCTTCGCCGACTTCGACAACGACGGCGACCTCGACGTTTTCTCGACGACCATTCAGGGCGAGGCGCACCTGCTCTTCCGCAACAACGTCGGGCAGGACGGCAACCACCTGAGGGTCGCGCTCGAAGGCACGGGCAGGTCGGCGGGCGGGCGCGACGCCTTCGGCGCCGTCGTCCGCGTCAAGACCTCGCAGGGGACTCTGACGAAGATCAAGAGCGGCGGCTCCGGCTTCATCTCGCAGCACGACGGGCGGCTGCTCTTCGGGCTGGGGCGCGACGCGCGGGCCGAGTGGGTCGAAGTCACTTGGCCCTCGGGCAAGGCCGAGCGGTTCGCGGGCGACTTCGCGGCCGGCACGTTCGCGCTGCTGAGGGAGGGCGCGGGCAGGGCCGAGGCCGTCAGGGCCGGGCGCGCGAAGCTGCCCGACCCGCTGACGCGCGAGCAGGCGTTCGCGCGCGGGCTGAGGCTCGCCGTCGGCGCGGCGCTGCCCGAGTTGACGCTCAAGACCGAGGGCGGCCGGAGCGTGACGCTGCGCTCGCAGCTCAGGCCGGGCCGGCGCGCGCTGCTGAACGTGTGGGCGACGTGGTGCGCGCCCTGCCGCGCCGAGATGCCGGAACTCGAACGACTCCGGCCGCGGCTCGCGGCGCGCGGCATAGACCTCATCGGCCTCAACGTGGACACCGACCCGGCGGCCGACGTGCGCGGGTTCCTCAGGGAGCACCGCGTCGGCTACCCCGTCCTGCTCGGCGGCGTGGCGGCGGTCGAAAGCCTCTACGCGACCGACGAGCTGCGCGTGCCGATGTCGCTGCTCGTGGACGAGCGGGGCGTGGTGCTGGAGGTCATCCCCGGCTGGTCTGCGAAGACGCAGCAGCGTTTCGAGGAGTTGATGGGGAGCAAGTAGGCGCGGCCAGAAATTTCGTTGACAAGGTTCGCCCCGCCGCCTATAGTCTGGACTCCCGCCGCGCAGGCGGGTAGGTTCTCGACGATGCGCGACACACGTTCTTACCGCTTCGCCTTTACGTTCCGCCCCTTCTTCGGGGGGCGGGCGGCCGGGCGAGCGCGCGCGCGCGAGGCGGAGCAGACCTAAGAGTCAGACGCCGCGAGAGACGCTTTCACACCGAGCCGGCCGCGATTCGCCCGAAGGGAGTCGCGGCCGGCTCTTTTTCTTTTCTCACCACACGGACGCCGGAGTCACGCAATGAGCATCAAGGATTGGCGGGCCGAGATTGACGAGATCGACGCCGAG
>DATMVI010000208.1:0-5909 GCA_035563275.1 Pyrinomonadaceae bacterium | reverse complement strand
GCTGATTAAGAGCCGGACGCCGCCGCGCTCTCTCATCCTCCACGCGCCGACTTATAATGACCCGGTCTACCTGACGGGCCGCCGCACCTTCCTCGGCTACCCCGGCCACATCTGGTCGCACGGCCTCGACTACGCGGAGCGGGAGGCGCAGCTCAGGCGCGTCTACGCGGGCGGCGCGGGCGCCGACGCCCTGCTGGCGGGCAACCGGATCGAGTACGTCGTCGTCGGCCCGCTCGAAGAGGCCGAGATGAGGAAGGCGGGGCTGCGGCTCGACAGGAGTTTCTTCGAACGCTACACGAAGGTGGGTGAAGCAGGTGAGTACCGCCTCTACAAGACGGCGCGGCCGTAAGAAGGGCGACGCGTGGGGCGGGCAGGAGTCCGCGCCCGAGGCCGCGCGCCCCGTGCGCGAGCCGTCGGCCCCCGCGCCCGAGGCCGCGGCCCCGGCCGACATCCCCGAACGCGCGTGGATGATCGCGAGCCTCCTCGTCCTCGCCGCCGCGGCGCTGCTGCGCCTCTACGCGCTGGGGCTGAAGCCGATGCACCACGACGAGGGCGTCAACGGCTTCTTCCTGACGACGCTGGTGCGCGAGGGCAGCTACCGCTACAACCCGGAGAACTACCACGGCCCGACGCTCTACTACCTCTCGCTCCCGCCCGTCGCCCTCTTCGGCCTCTCGACCTTCGCCGTCCGCTCGCTGACCGCCTTGTTCGGCGTGGCGACGGTCGGCCTCGTGCTGGCGCTGCGCCGCCGGTTGGGTTCCGTCGCGGCGCTCGCGGGCGCGGCGCTCGTCGCCGTCTCGCCGGCCTGCGTCTACTACTCGCGCTACTACATACACGAGACGCTCTTCGTCTTCTTCACCCTCGGCATCGTCGTGGCCGCCGTGCGCTTCTACGAGACCGGCACGGCGTGGCACATGATGTTGCTTTCGCTCTCGGCCGCGATGCTCTTCGCGACGAAGGAGACGGCCTTCATCTCGCTGGCGACGCTCGGGCTGGCGTGGGTGGTGGCTCGGGCGTGGGCGTGGGCGTGGGCGAAGCGGGACGCGCCCGCCGCCCCCACGCCTTCGCGGGAGAAGCGACGCGCGAAGCCCGTCCGGGCTTCCGGGTGGGAGGCGTTCGTGGCGCGGGCCGGCGGCGCGAACCGTCTCGCGCTGCTCGTCGCGGGCGGGCTGACGCTCTTCCTCGTCGTCAACGTGCTCTTCTACTCGTCCTTCTTCACCTACCGGGCGGGCATCAGCGGCGCGATTGAGTCGCTGGATGTCTGGACGAAGACGGGGACGAGCGACTTCCACAAGAAGCCCGCGTACACCTACGTCGGCTGGCTGTGGCAGGAGGAAGCGCCGATCCTGATTCTCGCGTCGGTCGGCGCGGCCGCGGCGCTCTTCGGGCGCGCGAAGAACCGCGCCGCCGTCTTCACGGGCGCGTGGGCCTTCGGGATGCTGGCCGCCTACTCGCTTATTCCTTACAAGACGCCGTGGCTGGTGCTCAGTTTCGTCGTGCCGATGTGCGTCGTCGGCGGCTACGGCGTGCAGGCTTTGAGCCGCCTCGCGGCGGGGCGCTCGGGCCTGATGTGGCTGGGGCTGTTTCTGGCGGCCGCCTTCGCGGGCGGGCTGCTCGTGACTTGGCTGGGGGACGAGGCGCGGCCGGGCGTCGCGTCCGAAGCGCTCGGCGTGGGCCCCGCGGCGCTTCAGGCCGCGCTCGTCGTCCTGCTGGTCGCGGCGCTGACGTGTGTCGGGGCGTATCTGGCGCGCGCCTACGAAGGGCGCGCGG
Source organism: Pyrinomonadaceae bacterium (assembly GCA_035563275.1). Taxonomy (GTDB): domain Bacteria; phylum Acidobacteriota; class Blastocatellia; order Pyrinomonadales; family Pyrinomonadaceae; genus QHXN01. The sequence goes on along the minus strand of DATMVI010000208.1, from coordinate 4,139 downwards.
CGGGGCTGACGCGAACCGCGGCGGCCGCGCTCGTCGTCGCCGGCCTCGCCTGCGCCGTCTCGGCCTATCAGGCGTGGGCCGTCAACTTCCGCGAGTACGACAACGACCGCTATCCTTACGTCTACTCGCACACGCAGCGCGAGTTGCTCGACTTAATCGCCGAGGTCGAAAGGCTCGCCGAGCGCGAGGGCCGCGGCCGGGAGGCGGGCGTCTCGGTCGCCTCGCCGGAGTACTGGCCGCTGCCGTGGTACTGGCGCGATTACAAGGCGGTCGGCTACCACGGCAGCGTCTCGGCGCGCTACGACGCGCAGGCCACGCCCATCGTCATCGGGCGCGCGAGCGACAACTCTTCTGAAGATCAGGTTGACAAACTGCGCGCGGCGCTCGGCCCCGACTACCAGCAGGTCGGAACCTACGCGCTGCGCCCCGGCGTCCGCCTCGCGCTGTTCGCGCGACGCGACTTGGTGAGGGATTTGTGATTCGCGGTTGGCGGTAGCCGGTCATCGGTTTTCAGTTTTTGTCTTCACCGAGAACCGGCGACCGGCGGCTGATGACTAAATCGGAAATGGCCAAAGACGAAGACTGCTACGTGGACATCTGGCGGGACGCGAACTTCGGGGGCGAATGCCTGCGCCTGCACGGCCCGGCCGAGTTCCCGCGCCTCCTCTTCGAGCAGGGCGACTGGGGCGACCAGATCGGGAGCCTGCGCGTCGGCCCCCGCGCCTTCGTCCTCGCCTACCGCGACCGCGACTTCAAAGACAAGAAAGTCACCTTCGGCCCCAACGACGAGGTCGCCGACCTGAGCGGGCTGAAGTTCGACGACGACATAGACTCCGTGCAGGTCATCGACTCGCTCAAAATCTTCGACCGACTGCTGGGCAGGCAAGACCCGCCCGCGGCCGCCGAAGCGCCGCCGAAGCGCAGGAGGGTGAAGAAGAAAACAGAGCCCCGACCCTGAAGGAGGCGGCGGGCCGGAGGCCGGGGGGCTATTAACAAGCCTCCGGCCTCCGGCCCCCGCCCAACGTCCTCGCTCGCGGTCGGGCCTCCGCCTGTGCGCTAACCTCCCGCGCTGCCAGCAGTAAAGTTTCCCCACTTAAAGTTTAGGTTTGACAACCCCGGCCGCTCAACATATAGTGGGCCTCTCCCGCACCGTGCTCTAGGGGCTGTGCTTTGTGAGGCGCAGCGGCCCGAACCCTCCGGAGCGCACGCCGTGGAATACTTCGACGCATGTTCAAACTTCAACGCTTAGAAATCACCGGCTTCAAATCGTTCGCGGACTACACCGAACTCGCCTTCACCGGCAACGGCATCACCGCCATCGTCGGCCCGAACGGCTGCGGCAAGTCCAACGTCTCGGACGCCATCTCGTGGGTGCTCGGCGAGCAGCGGGTCAAGAACCTGCGCGGCGGCGAGATGAAGGACGTTATCTTTCAGGGCGCGCGCAGCCGGCCGGCGAGCGGCATGGCCGAGGTCGTGCTCCACATGGTGCGCGACGAGACGTTCGAGGAAGAGCCGGACATCGACGACATCGACGCCACGCTCGAAGTGCTCGACGATCAGGCCGACGCCCTCGAAGGCCGCCTCGCCCCCGAACTCGAAGCCGCGCCCCCCGACGCCGAGGCGCAGGTCGCAGCCCCCGCGGACTCGGCCGCCCTCGCGCTCCCGGGGCAGGAAACCGCCGAGACTGCCGAGTCGGCCGTCACCAGTCTTGAAGTCGCCGGCGAGGGCGGGGAAGCGCCGGCCGCTGAAGCCGTAGGTGTTGAAGCCGCGGGCGTCGAAGCCGCCCCGGCGCGCAAGGGCCGCCCGCACCACAAGCGACACTGGCGGCCGCGCCGCATGGCGCTCGACTTCGCGCCCGGCGAGACCGTCTCGGTCACGCGCCGCCTCTACCGCTCCGGCGAGAGCGAGTATCTTTTGAACGGCCGCGTCTGCCGCCTGCGCGACATCCAAGACCTCTTCTCCGGCACGGGCCTCTCCGGCGCGCACTACGCCATCATCGAGCAGGGGCGTATCGGCCAGATTCTTTCGGCCAAGCCGATGGATCGCCGCACGCTCATCGAGGAGGCGGCCGGCATCACCAAGTTCCGCGTCCGCCAGCGCGCCGCGGAGGCCCGGCTCGAAGCCGCCCGCGCCAACCTCAACCGCGTCTCCGACATCATCTCCGAGATCGAGCGGCAGGTCGGCTCGCTCCGCCGTCAGGCCGCGAAGGCGCGCCGCTACCACCAGATTCGCGACGAGCTGCGCGACCTCCTGCGCCGCGTCTACGCCGCCGACGAGCGCGCGCTGACCTCGCGGCTCGAAGAGCTGCGCTCCGCGCTGGCGGAAGCTAACGAAGAGGTGGAGCGCCTCGCCGCCGACCTCGAAGAGCGCGAGGAGGAGGCGCGGCGCGCGACGGGCGAGGCGCGGCGCCGCGAGGACGAGTTGGCCGAGGCGCGGGCCGCCGTCTCCGAGTCGGCCTTGCAGCGCGACCGCCGCGAGCGCGAGCGCAGCTATCAGGGCGAGCAGATCGAGGCGCTCGAACGCCGCCTCGCCGAGGTCAGGCGCGAAGCCGAGATGGTGCGCGCCCGCCTCGACGCCGTCACGGCCGAGAGCGAGTCGCTCGTGCAGCGCGACGCGCAGATGCGCGAGGCCGGCGAGGAGGCCGCGCGCCGGCTCGCCGACGCCGAAAGAGTTTACGCCGAGCGCGTCGCCGCCTCGCTCGCCGCCGAGACGGCCATCGAGGCGGCGCGCGGCGAGCTCCTGACGCACACGGCCGTCGCCGAGCGCCTGAGCGAGATCGGCCGCCAGCTCGCGGCCGCGCTCGACAAGCTCGCGCTTCAGGCCGAAGGTCTGGCGCGCGAGGGAGAGCGGGCGCGGGCCGCGCACGCGCAGGCCAAAGAGCAGGCGGAGCGGCTTCAGGAGGAGATTAAGAAGGCGCGCGCGCACCTCGACGCGCTCTACGCCGAGCGCGAGGGGCGCGCCCGCGCGCTGACCGAGTCGCGCGCCGAGGTGGCCGCCGCGACGGCCGCCCACGCCGCCGCCCGCGACGAGGCCGCGCGCGTCCGCCACCGCCTCGACACTCTGGCCGAGATCGACACGCAGCGCTCGCTCTACTCGCAGGCCGTCCAGCGCGTCTTCACGCCGGCCGAGACGGACGCCCCGCGCGACTTCCACACCGTCGGCACGCTGGCCGACGTGCTGCGCGTCGAGCCGCACTGGGAGCGCGCCGTCGAGGGCGTTCTGGGGCCGTACCTCGAAGCCGTCATCGTGCCGACGCCGGACGACGCCGTGCGCGCCGCCACGTGGCTGCAACAGACGGGCGCGGGCCGCGCCAACTTCCTCGTCGCCGGCCTGCACGGCGGCGCGGGCGTCGAGGACGCCGAAGACTTCCCCGAGCGCCCGGGCGCGACGCTGGCCGACGACCCCGAGGCGGACGTGCGCGTCGGGAAACTGCTCGGGGCGCCGCGCGAGATCGGGGCCGTGCTCCGGCGCACGCTCGCGCGCGAGATGTCTGCGCGCGTCGCCGACAGCCTCGAACATGCGATGGTCTTGACGCTCGCCGGCGGCGAGATGTGCGTCACGCGGGCGGGCGAGTGGGTCGTCGGCGGGCAACTCGTGAGCGCGGGCGGGCCGCGCGTCTCGGCCGACGGCGCGGGGCTGCTGGCCTTCAAGCGCGAGATGCGCGAGCTTGAGGCGCGCATGGTCGGGCTCGAAGCCGACCTGCTCTTCGCCGACGAGGCGGCGCAGCGCGCGCGCGCGCGCCTCGGCGAGCTCGAAGACGCCTTCGTGCTCTTAAACGACGAGATCGGCCGCGAGGAGCGCGAGCACGTGGCGCGCGAGCTTAACGCCGCGCAGCTCCAGCAGGAGATCGAGCGCGCGGGCCGCCACCTGCGCGTCGTCTCGGACGACGCCGCGCGCCTCGAAGCCGAGCGGGCCGACCTCGAAGAGCGGCGCGCCAGACAGGCCGACGAACTCCAAGCCGCCGAGGCGGCCCGCCGCGCCGCGCAGGCCGCGCAGTCGGCCGCCGCCGAAGCGCTCGCCGAGGCGCGCCGCGCGGCCGAGGCCGAGAGCGAGAACCTGGGCCGCCAGCGGGAGCTGGCCGCCGCGGCCGGCGAGCGCCGCCGCGCGACGGCCGCCGAGCTGCGGCGCATGGAGGCCGA
>DATMVI010000207.1:0-9961 GCA_035563275.1 Pyrinomonadaceae bacterium | reverse complement strand
GCCCGCCTGCGCCGCGAACGTCTCGCCCGACTCGACGCGCCCCAACGGCACGAGGTAGACGAAGGCCGCGCTGGTCAGGACGTAGACTGCCGTCACGACGAGGACGCCGTAGACGAGCGCGCGCGGCAGCGTCTTCGCCGGCTCGCGCACCTCGCCCGCGAGCTTGCTCAAATCCCACCACCCGCCGAACGAGAAGAAGGCCGCGACCAGCCCGCCGGCGAGCGCCGCCGCCAGCGGCGCGGAGCCTTCGCGCTGCGCGACGAGCGGCGAGAAGTGCGACCAGTCGCCGAGCCGAAAAACAAAACCCCAGCCGAGCACGACGGCGAGTAGCCCGAGCTTGAGCGCCGTCAGCCAGCGCATCAGCCACGCCCCGACGCGCACGCCGGCGATGTTGGCCGCCGCCAGCAGAAGAATCGCGGCGACGCCCGCCGCCTTCGCCCCGACGGGCGCGAGGCCGAGCGCGTAGGCGGCGTAAGCGCCGAGGCCCGCGGCGAGCGCCGCGGTGATGCCGGGGTCCATCACGACGAGCGCCATCCAGCCGTAGAGGAAGGCGAGCCACTCGCCGTAAGCCTCGCGCAGGTAGACGTAACCGCCCCCGGCCTCAGGGAAGCGCGCCGCCAGCTCGCCGTAACAGAGCGCGCCCGAGAGCGCCATCGCCCCCGCCACCAGCCACACCAGCAGCAAGAGCGCGGGCGAGCCGATTGACTTCGCCATCCCGGCCGGCGTCAGGAAGATGCCGACCGCGATGACCTCGCCGACGACGACCGCCGTCGCCGTCCGCAAGCCGATCCGCCGCTGAAGGTTGTCGTCTCGTGCGACCATCAGAGGAGTAGACAGTAGACAGTAGAGAGACCTTCTGTAGCGAATCGTCCGGGCGTCGGCGTCAACAGTCGCGGCGCGGAGCCTCCTGTCTACTTCCTTAAAACGTCAGGCGCAGCGCCAGTTGGAGGGCGCGGGGGCCGCCGGAGCCGAAGACGCCGCCGGCGGTCGTGACGGGCCGGCCGAAACTCGACGAGCGCAGGAAGCCGGGGCCGGAGGGGTCGTTGCTGTCGCGGACGAGCACGTTCGAGAAGCCGGAGTAGTTGACGTTCGAGACGCCGAGGACGTTCGTCACGTTGAAGAGGTTGAAGACCTCGACGACCGGCTCCAGCCGCGCCCGCTCGCCCAGACGGACGGGCCGCGAGACGCGCAGGTCGAAGGAGTTGAACGAGTCGCTGAAGCGCGCGTCCGTGGTGACGAGCGGGAGCGTCTGGCCGCCGACGCCGCCGGCCGCGTTGAGCCGGCTGATGTATTCGTTCAGCTCGGCCGGGGTGCGGAAGAGGCGCCCGCCCGCGTTGCGCTGGAGGCCGGGCAGGCGGAAGCTCGCGTCGGGCAGGAGGATGTCCATCGGCACGCCCGAGGCGAGCGCCCAGAGCGGCGCGAGCCTGAAGCCGAGGGGCGCGTCGAAGACGCCGGCGAAGGAGAAGCGGTGGCGCTGGTCGTTGGGCGTGGGGCCGTATTCGAGCTGGAGGTTCGCGGGGTCGACGGGGCCGTTCGAGAAGGGAATCTGGTCGTCGTTGGCGTAGTTGAAGGCCTTCGAGAGCGTGTAGGAGGCGCGGAACTGGAAGCGCCGCGAGTAGCGCTTCTCGAAGCTCACGAGCAGCGCGTCGTACTTCGTCTTGACGCTCGATTCGAGGTTCTTGACGAGGTCGGGGCCGCCGACCACGGGGTTGAAGACCTGCCCGATGGTGCGGCCGATGATGAAGTGCGTGCCGAAGGCGTGGAGGTAGTCGGCGCGCACGACGTAGTCGCCGGCGAACTGATGCTGGAGGCCGAGGTTGGCCTGCTGCACCGTGGGGTTCTGGAGGTCGTTGTCGATGATGTTGATGCCGCCCGCGCCCGCGCCGGGCAGGACGAAGCCGGTGAAGGGGTTCGAGAGCGTCGGGGCCGGCGGCGGGAACTGCCCGCAGGCCGGGTCGAAGAGGCACTCCTCGGGGATGAAGAAGAGGTTGCCGGCGCGCACCTCGATGGGCAGCGCGCGCCCGTCGAGCCCGCGCTCGAGCGACTGTATCTGGAGCGTGACGCGGTCGTAGTAGACGCCGTAGCCGCCGTGCAGGCTGGTGCGCCCGCCCGCGGCAGACCAGTTGAAGCCGACGCGCGGCGCGAAGTTGTTGCGGTCGGCGCGCCGGTGCCCGCGCAGGAAGGGGCGCACGAGCGGGTTGAGCTCGCCGACGCGGCTGACGTTCTTAACGTCGGTGTCGAGCTCGTAGCGCAGGCCGAAGCTGAGCGTGAGGTCGGGGCGCGCGCGCCACTCGTCCTGCGCGAAGGCGGCGAGGTAGTTGTTGTCGGCGTCGGGGATGACGAGCGGCCGGTCGGGGAAGGCGCTGCGGAGCGTGACGGCGAAGAGGAGGTCGTCGTCGTCGGTGCGGCCGTCGCCGTTGCGGTCGAAGTCGGGGAAGTCCTCGACGAGCTCGACGCGGCCGTCCTGAAAGACGCCGAGGTCGAAGTCCGCGAGCACGCGCTGGAACTCGCCGCCGAGGTGGACGGTGTGGTTGCCGCGCGCCATCGTCAGCGTGTCGGCGAGCTGCGCGCGCTTCTGGCGCGTCTGCTGCGGCACGCGGAACGAGACGCCGTCCTGAATGCTCGGGAAGGTGAGCTGCGGCGCGCGCGAGAGCGGCGCGGTGCGGTTGACGAAGGCGCTGAAGCTGAAGCGGAGGTCGTTGACGGCTTCGGCTGAGAGGGTGCGCGAGTGGTTGGCGACGAGCGAGTGCGTGCGGTTGCGGCTCGTCTGCCGCTGCGAGGCCGAGCCGATGGCGCGGATGAGCGTCGAGGCCGCCGTGTTCTCCTCGCGCTGGACGGAGTAGCGGAAGGCGAGCCGGTCGTCGGCGGTCGGGCGCCAGTCGAGGCGCGCGGTGCCGAGCAGGTCGTCGAGCGGGGCCGGGGCGAACGAGCGCGTGATCGTGCGCCGCGCCGCGTCGCGCGCGCCGACGAGCGCCGCGCCGTCCTGATTGCGGTACTCGAACGAGCCGAAGAACCACGCCGCGTCACGCCTGAGGGGGCCGCCGAGCGTGAAGGAATACTGCTGGCGGTCGAAGGGCGGCTCGTCGCCCGCGGCGCGGTCGAAGGTGGCGGGCAGCCCTTGCAGGCGCGCGTCGCGGAAGAGGGCGAAGAGCGAGCCGTGGAAGTCGTTGGTGCCCGACTTGGTGACGATGTTGACGACGGCCGAGGCGGTGCGGCCGAGCCGCGCGTCGAAGCCGCCGGTGGCGACCTGAAACTCCTGCACGGCGTCCTGCGAGATGTTCTGGACGGCCCCGCCCACCACGTCGTCGTTAGCGTCCGCGCCGTCGACGGTGACGCTGCCGCCGCGCCCCAACTGCCCGGCCGACGAGACGACGACGGTGTTGCTCTTGGTCGGGTCGAAGTTCGGGGCGGGCGCGTTGCCGGGCGCGAGCAGCGCCAGCTCGAGGAAGTTGCGGCCGTTGAGCGGCAGCCCCTCGATCTCGCGCCCCTCGATGACGCCGTCGACTTTCGACGTGGCGGTGTCCACGAGCGGCGTCTCGCCGACGAGGTCGATGACTTCGTTCGCCATGCCGACTTCGAGCTGCGCGTCGATGGTCACGCTCTGCCCGACCTGAAGCACGGCCGGGACTTTCGAGACGCGGGGCGCGAACCCCCGAGCCTCGACCCTCAACTCGTACTCGCCGGGCGGCAGGTTCGCCAGCACGTAGACGCCTTCGTCGTTCGTCGTGGCGGCGCGCGCCGCGCCGGTGGCCGCCTGCGTGGCCGTGACCTTCGCGCCGGGGACGGCCGCGCCGTGCTGATCCGTGACGACCCCGCGCAGGTCTGCGGCCGGCTGCTGCGCGGGCGCGGCCGCGGCGAGTCCGCACGCGGTCAGGAGACACAGGGCGAGGCCGAGTGGTTTCGTGAGCATGCTCATCCTCATTCCGATTCCTTGATTAATTCCGGGCGGGGCAAGCGTGGTAAAAGCGAGACGGGGTTTTATAACGCGGCCGGCCGAGGCGTCCATCGGGGAATACACTGAGGCCGGGGCGCCGGCGGCGCGGCCGCCGCCGCGGGCGATTATGTTATAGTCCCCCTAACTCCCGGCACCCGAATCGCCTTCATGCGCGCAACCACCGCCACCCAGAAAACGGAAACCCGAGCCGGCCGCCGCCGAAGCTCCCGGCGGGCCCGCGTCCCGCGCCCGCCCCTCGTATGAACATGCGCACACGCAACTTCTCGGTCGCCGCGCTGGCGGCCTTCGCCATCTTAGCCTTCTCCTTCGCGCGTCCGTCCGCCCCGTCGTCGGCGCAGGGCGGCGACTCGGCCGGGGCGCGTGAGGAGGCTTACCGCGCCAACAACCTCGGCGTCGCGCTGCTCGAACAGTTCAAGCACAGGGAGGGGGCCGAGCAGTTCCGGCGCGCGCTCAAGCTCGACCCGCGGCTCGCCGCCGCGCGCATCAACCTCGCCGTCGCCCTCTACAACGTGCCCGAACTCGACGCCGCGCTGAAGGAGGCCGAGGCCGCCGCCGCCCTCGCCCCCGAAGCGCCGCAGCCGCACTACCTGCTCGGCCTCATCGCGCGCCAGCAGAATCGGCCCGAGGACGCCGTCGCCTCCTTCCGGCGCGTGCTCAAAATCGACCCGCGCGACCCCGGCGCGCAGGTCAACCTCGGCCAGCTCCTCGCGCAGCAGCGCAAGTATGAGGAGGCCATCACGGCCCTGCGCGCCGCGCTCGCCGAGGAGCCTTACAACGGCACGGCGCTCTACAACCTCGGCACGTCGCTGCTGCGCGCCGGGCAGCGCGAGGAAGGTCAGGCGTTGATGCGCCGCTTTCAGGAGTTGCGCGAGAGCGGGGCGGCGACGGTCGTCGGGGCCAACTACCTCGAACAGGGCCGCTACGCCGAGGCCGTCACCTCGACGGGCGCGGAAGCTCATCTGGTCAGTAAAGAGATTCCCGACGTGACGTTCGCCGACGCGACCGCGGGCGTCATGCCCGCGCCGGCGCCGCCCGCCGCGAGCGCCGCGCCGACGCCGCGCCGCGAGCCGGCCCGAAGCGGCGAACAGTACGACGTGCGCGCGGGCGTCTCGACGCCCGGCACGCAGACGCTCTTCGACTTCGACGGCGACGGCGACCTCGACCTCTTCGCGGCCGGGCGCGCGTCACAACACCTCTACCGCAACGACGCCGGCAAGTTCTCGGACGTGACGGCGCAGGCGGGCGCGCTCGGCAAAGGCCCGACGGGCGCGGCGGCCCTCGGCGCCGTCGCGGGCGATTTCGACAACGACGAAAAGCCCGACCTCTTCGTCGTGCGCCCCGGCTCGCTCGCCCTCTACCGCAACGAGGGCGGTGGCCGCTTCGCCGACGTGACGGCGGCCGCCAAAATCCCCGCCCCCGCGCACCTCTCCGTCGCGGCCGCGCTCGCCGACCTCGACCACGACGGCGACCTCGACATCTTCCTCGCCGGCACGCTCGACCTCTCGCATCCGGCGGGCGGCGACCGGCCGGCGCAGCCCCCCGACCTTACGCCCGCGCCCAACCTGCTCCTGCGCAACAACGGCGACGGAACCTTCGCGGACGTGAGCGCCGCGGCGAAGCTCGGCAGCAGCCGCGCCGTCGCCGTCGTCCCGACCGACTACGACAACCGCCGCGACGTAGACCTCCTCGTCGTCAACCACGGCTCGGCGCCGCAACTCTTCCGCAACCTGCGCGACGGCAGCTTCCGCGACGTGGCGGCCGAGGTCGGCCTCGGCGCGGCCGGCCCCTTCACGTGCGCCGCGGCCGGCGACGTTAACAAGGACGGGTTCACGGACTTCTTCTTCGGCGAGACCAGCGGCGCGGGCCTCTTCGCCCTGAGCGACGGCCGCGGCCGCTTCCAGACCTCGGCCGCGCCCGCGGGCGTCTCGGACGCGCGCGCCGCGCAGTTCCTCGACTACGACAACGACGGCCTGCTCGACCTCTTAGCCATGTCGCCCGCCGGCCTGCGCGTGCTCCGCAACATGGGCGGCGGGTGGCAGGACGCGGGCGCGCGCGCCGCCGGCAAGGGGCTCGTTAACGGTTGGACGGCGGACGGCGAGGCGGCGCACGGCTCTCTGTCTTCGGGCGACCTCGACGGCGACGGCGACGTGGACTTCGTCGCGCGCGCGCCCGGCGGCCCGTTGCTCGTCGCGCGCAACGAGGGCGGCAACCGCCTGCGCTCGCTGCGCGTGCGGCTCGCGGGCAAAGTGAGCAACCGCGGCGGCGTCGGCGCGAAGGTCGAGGTGCGCGCCGGGAGCCTCTGGCAGAAGCTTGAGACTTACGCGGCCGCGCCCGCGCCCGCGCCCGCAGACCTCTCGGTCGGACTCGGGCGGCGCGAGCGGGCCGACGCGGTGCGCGTCATCTGGCCCGCCGGCATCGTGCAGGCGGAGACGGAGGCGGCCGGCGCGGCGAGCGCCGCGTCGGGCGTCATCATCACCGAGCTCGACCGCAAGCCTTCGTCCTGCCCCTACCTCTACGCGTGGAACGGCGAGCGCTTCGAGTTCGTGACGGACTTCCTCGGCGGCGGCGAACTGGGCTACTGGGTCGCGCCGGGCGTGCGCGCCGCGCCCGACCCGGACGAGTACGTGCGCATCCGCGGCGACCAGTTGAAGGAGCGCGACGGCCGCTTCGAGCTGCGCGTGACGAACGAGCTTGAGGAAGCGCTCTTCGTTGACCGCCTGCAACTCGTCGCCGTCGCGCACCCCGCGAACGTCGAGGTCTACCCGAACGAAGGGCTCGGCAACCCGAGCTCGCCCGACTTCCGGCTCTACGCGGCGCGCGGCGCGCGCCCGCCCCGCGCCGCGCGCGACGACCACGGCCACGACGTGCTCGCGCGCCTCCGGGAAGTTGACCGCGCCTACCCCGACGACTTTCGTCTTCACCGCCTCCGCGGCTACGCCGACGAACACGCCCTCGAACTCGACCTCGGCGACGAGACGCGCGCCGCCGCGAAGGGTGAGGGCGGCGCCCGCGCGCGGACGCCGGATCAGTCGTCGCCCGTCACCCACCCCTCGTCACTTCTGCTCCTGCTGACCGGCTGGACGGACTACGCCTTTTCGAGCGACAACGTGGCGGCCGCGCAGCAGGGCCTCGGCCTCAAGCCGCCCGCGCTTCAGGTCAAGGACGCGCGCGGCCGCTGGCGGACGGTGATCGAAAACATCGGCGTCCCCGTCGGCCGCCCGCAGACCGTGGCCGTTGACCTGACCGGCAAGTTCCTCTCCGCGAGCCGCGAGGTGCGCGTCGTCACCAACATGCGCGTCTACTGGGATCAGGCGCTGGTCGCCGAGGCGGGCCGCGCGCCCGTCGAGCTGACGCGCCTCGACGCGGCCACGGCCGACCTGCGCTGGCGCGGCTTCTCGGCCGAGGTCACGCCGGACGGGCGCGAGCCTTTCGGCTACGACTACGCGCGCGTCTCGGCCCGCTCGCCGTGGAAGGTGATGACCGGGCGCTACACGCGCGAGGGCGACGTGCGCGAGCTGCTCTCGGCCGTGGACGACATCTTCGTCGTCTCGCGCACGGGCGACGAACTCTCGCTCTCCTTCGACGCGCGCGGCCTCGCGCCGCTGCCCGAAGGCTGGGCGCGCACCTTCCTGCTCTACGCCGACGGCTTCAGCAAGGAGATGGACTTGAACTCGGCCAGCCCCGATCAGGTCGCGCCGCTCCCGTTCCACGGGATGCGCGACTACCCTTACGCCGCGCCCGAGCGCTACCCGGCCACGCCGGAGCGCCTCGCCTACATCGAGCGCTACAACACGCGCGTCGTCACCGCGCCGCTCGCGAAGGTGGCCGCCGCCGGGGGAAATGATTAAGGAGCGCAGAGTGCAGAATGCAGAATGCAGAATTAAAAACCTGTCTTAATTCTGCATTCTGCACTCTGACTTTCACGTTCGTCTCAGGTGATTTATGGAACACATACGTTACTCCGTCGCGGCGTGCCAGACCGACCTGCCGAACCCGATCGAGCGACGCGAGATGCGGCGCAACACCGATCAGGTGCTCTCGATGATCGACGCGGCCGTGGCCGGGGCCGCGCCGTTCCTGCCCGTGCGCCTCGTCGTCTTCCCCGAGTTCGCGCACGCCGCGCCGGTCTTCCCGACCGTCAAAGAGCTGCTCGACAAGCTCGCCGTCCCCATCCCGAACGAGCACACCGAGCGGCTCGAACAGAAGGCGCGCGAGCACGGCCTCTACATCCAGACCGGCACGATGATCGAGCGCGACGCGCGCTGGCCCGGCGTCGCCTTCAACACCACCTGCCTCGTCGGCCCCGCGGGCGTCCTCTACAAATACCGCAAGGTCAACACGTGGATTCCCTACGAGGTGCACTCGAGCCCGCACGACCTCGAAGGCTACGACGAGCCCCTCTTCCCGGTCGCCGACACCGAGATCGGCCGCATCGGCTGCGCCGTCTGCTACGACTGGCTCTTCCCCGAGGCGACGCGCCAGCTCGCCGCCAACGGGGCCGAGGTTCTGGTGCGCGTCTCGGCCTACATGGACCCGTGGGGCGCGACCGCGCCGATGGACTGGTGGACGGTCGTCAACCGCTGCCGCGCCCTTGAGAACACGGCCTACGTCGTCGCCGCCAATCAGGGCGCGAGCCTCCGCCATTACCCGCCCTACTCGTGGCCGGGCGGCAGCATGGTCGTAGACTTCGACGGCCGCGTCCTCGCCGAGGCCAGCCCCGGCCCCGGCGAGCGCATCGTCGTCGCCCCCGTGGACATCTCGGCCCTGCGCCACGAGCGCGCCGCCCGCCGCGGCCACCACATGCTCGCCCACCTCCGCACGGAGGCTTACCCCGTCTACTCCGGGCACCGCTACCCGCCGCGCCGCGCCGCCGAGCTGAGCTACGAGCAGAACTGCGAACTGATCGACGAGGCCAAGCGGGGGCTCGAAGGTTGAAGCAGAGACTACCGTCGAGGGGAAGGCGACCCGGGACGACGGCCGCCGCGCCGCGGCCTCACGTCGCGAGCCGCGGCGGGGCAGAGGCGGCGTGAGTCGAAACGACGACGCCGGGGTTATAATGCGGCCGATGAAGAAGGGCGGCTACAGGCTCCAGCCGGTGTTGGACGTGCGCGAGCGGGCGCAGCGCGAGGCGGCGCGCGTGGTCGCCGCGCGGCGCGCGCAGCTCGAAGCGGCCGCGGCGGAGCTGGCGCGACGCGAGGGCGAGCTGGGCGCGTGCCGCGAGCGGCAGGCGGCCGCGCGGTCGAAGATGGTGGGCGAGACCGAGCGCGGGGCCGAGGCCCGCCGCATCGTCGCGCACCGCACGCACCTCGCCGACCTGCGGCGGCGCGAGGCCGAGTTGACCGCCGCGGTCGAGGAGCAGAAGGCGTCGGTGGCGCGCGCCGAACGCGACCTCGACGCCGCGCTCGCCGCGCTCGCCGAGGCGTCGAAGGAGGTGCAGGTCATCGAGAAGCACCGCGAGCACTGGCGCGAGGGCGAGCGCCGCGCGACCGTCAGGCGCGAACAGAAGCTCAGCGACGAGATCGCCGCCGTCATCCACCGCCGGGGGCAGAAGTAAAAAGTTTCGGGTTCCGAGTTAAAAGACAAGTAGCCACTCGGCCGCCTTGTCTTTTAACTCGGAACCCGAAACTTTTTTATCCCCGTGTACGGGAGCGCACGCTATTGCCGGGACTCTCCCGCGAGTTTATAATCCGGGGCGTCCCCCAAATTCGGAAACGAGTCCCGCGCGCGTGGCCTCCGTAACACCCACGCGAAGCGGGCCATTCTTTCGGCGGGCATCGCGAGTCATGTCTGAGCGTCCGCGTCCCACTCCAGCGCAGCACGGCCCGACGGCGGAGTCGCGCCTGCTGCCGCTCTCGGTCGCCGGCCTCGTCTGCTTCACGCTGGCGACGCTGCTCGGGTACGGGCTCTGGTACTTCTTCGGGACGCACGAGCGCGCCCCGCGCGCCGCGACGGCCGAGCCGGTGCGGCAGACGGCGCCCGAGCCGCCCGCCTCCGCCGCGACCCCGG